>JAGQWR010000070.1:29217-39317 GCA_020437105.1 Saprospiraceae bacterium | reverse complement strand
AGCGTACAAAAGGTACATGGCTCAGAGGCCAGCATCCGGAGAATCCGGGAAAAATATGATCCGGACCTGGAAAGTATGGAAGGAGCCGCTTGCTTTTATGTTTGTATGCTCGAGGGTGTTCCCTTTTTACAAATCCGGGCTATCTCAAACTATGTGGAGCCTCGAAACCGAGATAATTGGGAGATTGGATTGGCCATCGACAAGCTAAACGAAATATTGGTTGGTTTTTTTGCGAGCCTGGGTAACGGAGCTTAATGCAATAAGCCCTTATACGTTTTACACAAGGTTTCCTGACTCGCTCCCAGAAAATACATACAGAAGACTAATGCATTGGCAGACATGACCCGGAGATAGCTATTGTTGTCATACTTGCGGGCAGAAACCAGAATGTCCTTTGGGATGATCCGAAAGGAAAACCGGTTTCGTTTTGCCCGAACGAGAAATTCAAAGTCCTCCATGATAATATAATCTTCCCGAAATGCGCCCAGCGCAAAAAAGTCGTTTCGGGAGATAAACATACTTTGGTCTCCGCCTCTGGAGAAAAGCACATTAAAGCGTGTCATATAATTATTGAACCGAAGTGCCCTTTTATCAGAATCAAATCGAAACCGATAGCACCCCATTTGGTACCCCATACTGATGGCTTCTTCTATATCTGATCTATAAGACTCAGGTGGCAGCGTATCGCCATGCACAAAGTACAGTATCCGGCCACTGGCTTGCTGTGCGCCCTGATTCATCTGGGCGGAGCGGCCTTTTTTTGTTGCCCTGATGAGTGTAGCCCTGGTACCGGAAACGATTTCTGCAGTACCGTCTGTACTTCCTGCATCCACTACCAAGACCTCTACATCAGCAGGATTACTGTTATCCAAAAGCTGCTTAATCAGCTTTCCAATGTGCGCTGCTTCATTATATGTTGGGATAATAACGCTAAATTGCATGCTTGAATTTACGATTTCTAAAAGTGTTTCCTAATTAAGGTCTATTTGCCCATTTACGAGCAGGAACTCCATACTAGATTTTATATTCGTATCTGTACTGTTTCTATTCTGAATGCAAGAACCTAACTTCCTGAGACTGAGCAAAGCCACCAAGCTAAGAATTACTATTTTTGTCGCATGAAAAGACAACTAGGCAAGTTTTTACCTGAATCGCTGAAAAATCTGATTAGAACCATCCTTTTTGGCAAACAAGTGGAAGAAGCAAGTCTTGCATATAAATTATTGCAGGGCGCTACTGGAACGAAACAAATGTTGGATGTGGGGGCACACTTTGGGCATACGCTTTTGCCCTTCGCAAAGGCAGGCTGGAAGGTTTTTGCCTTTGAACCAGATTCCAAAAACCGCCAAAAGCTTGAAGCAACCATAAAAACTAATAACCTAACGAATGTAACCATTGACCCAAGAGCTCTGGCTGAAAAGCCTGGAAAAATGAGTTTCTTCACAAGTGAAGTATCTACCGGAATTAGTAGTTTGGTATCCTTCCATAAAAGTCATAAAGCCACAGACGAAATTGAAGTAACAACTCTTGATCAAATCTGTTCTGAATATGGTATTTCGGAAATTTCCTTTTTAAAAACAGACACGGAGGGATATGACCTAAATGTATTAAGAGGCCTGAATTTCAACAATATAAAGCCAACTATAATCATTTGTGAATTTGAGAATGCTAAAACAGAAAAATTAGGCTATACGGTTTCTAATCAAATCACATTTCTTAAGGATAATGGATACCAGGTCGTTATTTCTGAATGGCACCCTATCGTGGAATACGGACGCAGGCATAAATGGAATCGCTATACAATAAATGTTAACGAAGTAAACCCAAATGCCTGGGGAAATATTATCGCCGTCCAACCGCCGCTATTCCCACGCTTAAAAAGCTTATGTAAACTAGCTTAAAAATTCTTTCAAACCGTACCTAAAGTTTCGGATTATTCTCTACGATGAAGGCTGAAAAATATAACTGGCGTTACAGTCTAAAAGAGCGATTTTTTCGCCTAATTTCCTCAAAAAAAATACACCCCAACAATATAATAATTTGCTGCAACCCTAGATCTGGAAGTACCTGGCTATTTGATGCGCTTAGAAGTCATCCAAAAATTACATTTCCGAAATTAGCCACCTTTCATGCTCGATTTCAAATACAGGGTAATCGATACCCTGGAGATCTTGTTCAGGGTAAGTCAGGAGTGTCAATTGAGATTCGCCCTGGGAGAAGGAAACGCATTAAAAAGATTAAAACCCGCCTTTCCAGTAAACACGATTTACTCAATTTATATTTTATCGAAAAAATTCATCCGCATTTTTACCACTATGAAACTGAAAAATTAATTTCCCAGATAAATCAAGTTCAAAAAAATGGCAAAGTATTTAAATTTATCATTCTGGTAAGAGACCCTGCAGATACATATAGGTCTATTCGGAATTACAGACTTCGAAATCCAGATTGGTTTACAGAAGCAACAGTGAGTGAATTAGAATCAATTTTAGAAAAGACCTATACTGCTTTATTAGAGCTAAAAAACAAATACCCGGATCACCTAATTGTGGATTTTTATCAGTTCAAGAAAAACCCGGATAGAGTAATGAATACGATTTACCATTTCCTCTGGGAGGACAGTAATTATTCTGCATCCGAACAAGCAAAAGTTGACATCCGAAATGCACTAAACTCCACGGCCAAAAGAAAAATCCCAGGCAAATCTTCTATTTTCATACAAAATTATGATAGAATTGAAGTAACCCCTATTGCTCCGGAAAGTAAGGTTTATCAAATTTACAATCAAATTATTGGCAAATAACAAAAGTTACTTACCTTTCTTCCCAATCATACTATTGAATTATTGTAAATTTATTTGTTTGAAGAAGCATGCCTTCTTCATTCCAAAAACTAACGAAATAAATACCTGATTCTATATTTGGAAGTTGAATCGTGAAAATCTCTGCCACACTGTTTTCCGCCAAAACTAATCGGCCAGTTAAATCTGTTATTTTCACTTCTATCTTTTTGCCTAATTTCGAAGCCGGAGTTTCTATATTCAATTGACTTGAAGCAGGATTTGGGAAAACCAAAAACTTTTCTTTTTCTGTGTTAATACCAAAAGAAGAAGTAATTCCTAAACAAACTTCATTCGAGGTGGCTTCAACACCAAAAACTTCAAAGTCAGAAAACAGTTCTAATGAAAATACAGGTTCGTAACTAACAGGATCAGCGATATAGGTTTCGGATAAAAGTTCAGTATAATCCAGTGCAAATGGTTTAACCCATAAACAATCAGTACCTTCTACTTCCCCGTCTTTATTCAAATTAGCAACAAATTGATTGTTATCAATTCCGTGGGCAGTACCTGATATTAGCATTCTTCCAGGATAACTATCCAGTCCAAAACTTTGCATTGAACCAATAAGCCCAATTTCCTTTGCCCAAAGAAAATTACCATCAAGTGAAATCTTATAAATTAATGCGCGAAAATTAGATTCTCCATCTTGCAAAACAGCACCTACAACATAGCCATCTTCTACTCCAATAATACCATTTGCTTCAATGACCTTTAAATCCGATTGATTTGGCGAAAGATCCAACCCCCATTGATAATCGCCTTCATAATTGACCTTATAAACTTGAAGTGAATAATTATTTACAGAAGTACTATTCAAACTCCCATATCCAGCAACTACCATTCCATCTGGAATAGAAACCATTTTAGGTGCATAAACTCTGGCAGACTCGGTTTTGGGTTTAACGTAGTATTTCAACCATGTTAAGTTTCCATTGGTGTCAAATTTCCCAATACACGGACGAATACTACTAAGTCCAGTAGTACCTCGTAAAGTGCCACTTGTATATAAATCTGTTCCTTTTTTAAAGGCATCCCGGAAATTATCTGTATCGCCCATGCTATATATATAATTTCCTAAAATAGCACCGGTTTCCGGGTCGAGTTTTAATAACATATAATCTTGCCCACCTCCTGGAGCACTCCCCGGTTGTATCATGCCAAAGACCATAATTACGCCATTCTCGACATCCTCTACCAAACTTTCAAATCGCGAACCTTGTAAATCAGAGGAATTAAATTCTTGAATCCAAATTATATCTTTTGAATTGGGATCCATTGCGAAAACAAACTGAGGTAATCCTTGTGTTCCAGGTTTTCGAATAATACCATATAAGACTCCCGATTCACTCTCTATTAAGTAATGAACGTATTGGTTGGTTGTATTTAAGTCAATTTCAAAACGTGATTCAAGTACACCTTCATTTGTATAAAAGCTAAATAATGCATTGTCATCAATAGCACCATATATACAATATTTACCATCTAAAAAACTAGTAAAACCGTTTGCTTGTAAATCTCGCCCTTCTTCTCCAACTAATAAAATAGATGTAGGTAAAGTTTGGCCAAAAGAAAAAAGAGAAATAAATAAAACTGGAAGAATTAAGGTTTTCATAAAAATATATTTCGAAATTTATCTAAAACATGGTTTCAGTGCGTAAGAATATTTTATTCATGAAATATAACCAACGGATAAACAAAACGGCCAACTTCCGTTACAATGAATAAATAATACGAACCATTTGCAATATTAGAAACTGGAATTTCTATTGTATCCCCAGTATTAATTTTAGTCTTATTAAGGAGCACCTGCCCAAGCTGGTTCAATAATTGAATACCGTTGATTTGCGAATCTATAGTCTGGATATGCAGATTTTGATTTACCGGATTGGGATATACTTTGATGTCATTTGGTAATTCTCCAGGTGTAAAGATTCCGGTTAATTGGCAGATTTCTCCAACCGGCACTTCCGGACAAATACAATATGCTTCCTGTTCTTCTTCGCTTAATGCTCGACTATAGAATCGTAAATTATCTATTTCTCCGTCAAGCGTTTGAGCAGAATCAAAGCATCCTGCCACACAATCTTGTTCCTGCCCAATTAATAAACCGCCAGGCGATAAATTTAGGGGGTTGTTCGGTATAAGGTATTCATCGTCTAGTTTAACCCCATCCAAATAAACGGATAACAGGCCATTGTTCCGAACTACAGACAAGCAATACCATGTGTTTTCAGCTAAAATGATATCCGTAAAATAGTAGTTAACATTATCAACTACTATGACGAAACTTTGATCCCATATCCTATAGGTAATCAACAGGTCATTTGCATAGGCACTAGAGTTAGCCCCCCCACTAACAATTGCGTTTTGTCCATTCTCCGATGTACCTTCGTAATGTAACGTTTTATAATTCACCTGAACAGAAACCGTAAAATCAAGTAGTTCGTTAAGGGATTCGTGGGGAATTTCGACATAGGTTTCACCAAAACTGTTAAGCAAAATTAAACTGCTGTCTGATAAAAACGGTAAAGTGCCTACAGCCACTCCATTATAATTATTCCCAGAATAGTCTCCTAGCCCACCACCATCAAAGGGATAAAACAATACCAAACCTTCGTCTAAATCAACCTGCCCAGAAAGTGGCCCTCCCCAAACCAATCCAACACAAATCAAAAGGGGTTTCCATAAAAAGTTGGATAAATATGTGATTCTCATATATGTCGTCATTTACCAATTAAAATTATTCCAAAACGGAACACCTAAATGAATGTCCGGGTTAAAATGTATGTAATATACCAATAATCATTAATTTTGTAATTGATACCAGTTAAACAATAATATTTCATGTAATACCCAAATCAAATGTTAGCTAAAGTCTCCTTATTCTTTCTTTTCGTTATCTTTTACTCTCCTCTATCTTATTCCCAAACCATGGCCTACACCGAAAACGGTGACACCGTTGTTCTCTACAATAATGGCCAATGGGAATACCTGGAAAATTTTCTGGATACCGAAAAAACAGCCTACGAAATTCCGACCAACAACACCAAATTCTCCAAGCCTAAAAAATCAACCGAACAGGCCGGAGGCGGTAAAGGAGGCTATGAAATCTGGTATAATCCGGTCATCTGGAAACGCATTCCTCCTGCCGAAATTAATGAAGATGCAGATAATGCTTTCGAGATGAAAGGCGATGACGCCTTCGCAGCAGTCATCTTCGAACGTATGGAAATCCCCATGGAATCTCTCCTGGAAATTGCACTTGAAAATGCCCAAACTGTTGCCCCGGACGCTAATTTGGTCAAACAGGAATGGCGTACCGTAAACGGTCAAAAAGTATTATTTGGTCAAATCGAAGGTACACTCTCCGGTATCAAATTCACCTATTATTCCTATTACTTCTCCAATGGCGATGGTACTATCCAGTTTACCACCTTTACCGGACAAGGAATCTTTGATGAGTTGCGGCCCGCTATGGAAGATTTGCTGAATGGACTTATAATTCTTGATTAAAAAGCTTCTGTGACAGTCAGATAATACCCGCTCGTTTTTTTTCCGAAACCAGCATCAAAACGTACGTTAATCCGGTCTTCTTTCAGGAGTAAGACCCGTAGGCCAAGTCCGGCAGCCCAAACAGATTGTGCCGGACTTAATGCGCTGATTTTTTCAGCTACTCCGCCATAGGCTACGAAGGCCGTCATACCTATGCGCCAAAATAAATGCTGCCGAAACTCCGCCTGCACCATCAGGTATTGATTATCTCGAACCCGGCCTTCGATGTATCCACGAAGGCGTTTATTACCACCCAATTGAGCCAGTTGAAAAAAGGGTGGTTCTCCGGATGTGAACTCGCCATAAAGCTGTAGCGCAAGCACCTGTTCCGGTTTTTTGGAAATATAGGTACGGGCATCCAGTATCAGTTTTTGAAAGGAGAAATCACTTCCCAGCCAGGGAGCGTTTATCAGTGTACTGACTTCTATATAGCTGCCTTTGTCGGGCGAGAAAATATTATTTCGGGTATCCAACAGGTAAACAGGCCCCAATCCCGAAACTCGTCCGCCATTTACTCCGATCGGCTGGGTGACATCCAGTATCCCGCCCGTCCGGTATTCCAGATTCCTAAAATCATCGTACCAATACTGGATTCCGACAAAATGTTGCTGCTTTAGTTGGTATAAGCTCCGAAAACGCAGCCTCGGAAAATTGACATTATAAGTCTCCTCCGGCATATCCAGCGCACTGAATCCGTTGCCATAGTAGTAAAAAAAGTATTTGTAATATCCCAGTTCGCCAGAAAAAGACCACTGCTCACCGGGCGTAAAAAACTGGTACGGGATATAAAACAACAATTGTTTATTGAGTGTATAGGCAAATCCCAATTGGACTTGAGATGGCCGGTCTGTGGGGAGCGATTTTTTCCAATCAAATGCAGCTACTCCGGCAGCGCCAAAGCCCAATCGGGTTTCGGGGCCATAAAAAACGAGTGGAAGTGCAAATAAACGTATATGCTTTTCTTCGGTTTCCGTAGCCTCCTCAGTAGTTTCACTACCAGACTGCCCATTCGCGGAAAGCGTGAAAAACAACAAAATAAACAGTAAAAAACGCGGCGTACTATTCATATAAAAAAAATTGGGACAAATCTGTATCCTTTAGGGAAAAGTGGATTATGTAAATGTAGGCTATCCTTGAATAGTTTGTTTCTGAACGAGAACAAGGTACTTGAATTGACAAGTTGGTTTATTTCAACAGCAAAAGCAAGGCTTTGTTTACCGATCAGCT
Organism: Saprospiraceae bacterium; assembly: GCA_020437105.1. Classification (GTDB taxonomy): domain Bacteria; phylum Bacteroidota; class Bacteroidia; order Chitinophagales; family Saprospiraceae; genus JAAEZH01. The sequence goes on along the minus strand of JAGQWR010000070.1, from coordinate 31,696 downwards.
GCGAATCAGTCTGGAAAAGTCGGTCAAATTTACCTGTGCAGATGTATTCCAATTTACAAATAAATCGTACCCTTGTAAAAAAAGCCGTACGTATGGAGCAGTCCGGAAAAACAGTTTCGGATAATGCCCTGCAATTGGAGTGGATGGAAATCCAGGCAGCACAGGTAGATCGTGCAGCGTTTCGTCCTTTGTACGACCGGTACTTTGAAGCGGTATTCCGCTACATTTATCGGCGCACAGGAGATAAATCGTTGGCAGATGACCTCTGTTCCCAGGTTTTCCTTAAAGCCATGCAACGGCTGGACAAGTACACCTTTAAAGGCGTACCTTTTTCCGCCTGGCTTTACCGAATCGCAGGAAATGAGATAGCACAACATTTTCGAAACAGCTCCCGTGACAGGGTAGTTAGTGTAGAAGATGATGCGCTAAACTATTTGGCTGATGAGGTAGAGGAGGATGATTTAGGTGCATTACGCGAAGTACTGATCCAATCCCTGGAACTGATTCGGGAACAGGATTTGGAGATCATAGAGCTTCGGTATTTTGAAGGCCGACCTTTCAAGGAGATCGCTGAGATATTGGAAATTACGGAGAGCAATGCCAAAATTCGGACATACCGGGTTTTGGAGCGGCTAAAAAAACATATTCTCCAAAAAAAATAAACCCGGCGTATGAAAAATAAGTACGACATCCGGATTAATCCGACGCCCTTGTCCAGCGATGAAATTGCCCAGCGCAAAAATTTCGACCAGTTGCTGGAAACATACCAGGCGCAGGCTGTGCAAACCAGAGGTAAATCTGGCAAAGTACGACGTATTTCCACTTGGGCAGGTGCTGCCGCGGCAGCCCTGATCCTTGGTTGGCTTGCCTATACTGGTATTTTCACCGAACGCACAGCCCAAAACCTGGAAGCACAGGCTTATTTTGCCGAACGGCCCTATATTGATGTACCACCTGTCCCTGCAGCAAAACCTGCTTTTGTCACCCGATCTGTTAATGCAAAAACCGGTGGTGAAGTACTGTTTACCAATGACTCTAAAATGCTGGTTCCTTCAGATGCGTTTGAAAGCCTTGACGGACAGCCCATTAGTGGTGAAATTGAGATTCGCTTCCGCGAAATGCATGATTATGTTGATTTTTTCCTGTCCGGCATTCCGATGGTTTATGATTCGGCCGGTGTACGCTATACTTTTGAGTCTGCCGGGATGTTGGAAATTTATGCCGAGCAAGATGGCAAACAAGTCAAACTCCGTCCCGGTAAAAGCATTGATGTAGAATTGGTTTCCGAGTTACAAATGCCACAGCTTGAAATCCCTGCCGGTTACAATATTTATAAATTAGACACCACTGCCCGACGCTGGGATTACCAAAATATAGACCGCTTGCAGATTCTCGAAAGCCAGGTGGCTTTTGAAGATGAATCCCACCCACTCTATCAGGTACAATCAGATCATGTTTTAGCCTTACAGGAGATTCGGAACCGGGAAGAAACTGCACTCAAAGAATTAGACAATTCGCTGGCATTGCCTCCTGCACCACTGGAGCCTCGTTTTGCCAATGCCAATGAATTTGTGTTTGATTTTGATATTGCGGCTGTTGGAAACGGGGCCATTAACCTGCCCTATGAAGGGGCGCTTTGGCAACTTGCTCCCGGACAAAATATTGATGCCGGTAAGCTTAATCGCAATTGGGATGGCATGCAGCTTCATCCGGTCAACAATCGGGATTATAAGCTTGATTTGATCGCGGCCAATGAAACCCTGAGTGTGCTGGTAGTGCCTGTGCTCTCCGGCAATGCCTATGAAGAAGCGATGAATCGTTACCGACTGGATCTGGATTACTACCAGCAGTTGGTCGCTAATCGCGATGGTGTACTCGCCAGTCGCCAGAAAGAAATTAAACAAAATTATAACCTCGAACGCGCCAGCCTTCAAGCTGATTTTCAAGGCACTCTACTCGCTTATCAAGAAGAGCACGAGTTGGAAGGCACCATGATGCACCACAAGATCATTAATCGCTTTACAGCGAATAGTTTTGGCATCTGGAATTGCGACCGTCCCGTAGCACCAAAAGTAGCTACCATAAAAGGGAAATTCCTGGATGAGAATGGACAGCAATTTACCAATAACCTGGCCTACCTTGTCGATAAAAGCCGAAATACAATCGAACGGATCTATATCGGTGAAACAACTGAGTTTCACATCAATACCAATAGTAAAAACATCATGTGGATTGTCACACAGGATGATCAGATCGCTATTTTCCGGCCAGAAGATTTTGAAGCTTTAAATCTGGAGCAACAAAACCAAACCTTCGTTTTCGAACGGTCTAATCGACGTATTGATACAGAAACAGATCTAAGGGAGATACTTTATTTCTGAAGCGTTTAAATCGTGGTTCTGTGCCCCGATAGCTATCGGGGGTGGTCCTGTGATCCTGTGGTCCTGTGGTCCTGTGGGTTAGTGGGTTAGTTTTTCAG
>JAGQWR010000070.1:0-29204 GCA_020437105.1 Saprospiraceae bacterium | reverse complement strand
TGAGTTAGTGACCTCAATAAAAATTCAAAATTAAGACTTGAGAATTCGAAAGTGAGTGGTCCTGTGCCCCGATAGCTATCGGGGGTGATCCAGTGATCCAGTGGTTCTGTGAGTTAGTGACCTCAATAAAAATTCAAAATTAAGACTTAAGAATTCGAAAGTGAGTGATCCTGTGATCCTGTGTTCCTGTGTTCCTGTGTTCCTGTGGTCGAGTTGGCTAGTGGGTTAGTTTTTCAGTGAGTTAGTGACCTCAATAAAAATTCAAAATTAAGACTTAAGAATTCTTTAAATCTATTCGTCTTTAAAAATAGCGACCACCCGCTCTCCGGCTTTCGCATAGCCTCGGTACATACCTTCCGTATTAAAAGGCATCGCCACATTTCCGAATCGATCTACTGAGATCAGGCCACCGGTACCGCCTGATGCAGGAAGTACCTCATAAACAAGCTCGCCGGCCGCCTCTTGCAGGCTTTTATTTTGGTATAACATGCGGGCAACAACATCATAGGCCACGACATTCCGGATGAAGTATTCGCCGTGGCCGGTGCAGCTGATTGCTGCAGCCTTGTTATCGGCATAGGTTCCTGCCCCAATGATCGGCGAATCACCAATACGGTTGTATCGTTTATTAGTCATACCTCCAGTGGAAGTTCCAGCCGCCAGGTTGCCATTTAAATCAAGTGCTGCGCAGCCTACTGTGCCATATTTACTATCCGGAAAGTCGATAGCCCCCAGGCTTTTTTCTTCCGCCTCCAGTACTTCCTGCAAACCGTCCCAGCGCTTCTGTGTGAAAAAATAAGTATTGGGCACCGTATCCAGTCCCTGAAGAATAGCAAACCCATCTGCACCAATACCGGTAAGCAAAACATGAGGAGAGTTTTCCATTACTGCTCGGGCAGCCTTGATAGGATTTTTCACAATGCTAACCCCACCTACTGCGCCGGCATTCCGGTCACGGCCATCCATGATACTGGCATCGAGTTCATTTCGGCCATCGTGGGTAAACACAGCGCCTATACCTGCATTAAACAGCGGACTGTTTTCCAAATGCTCTATTGTGGCAACCACAGCGTCCAGGCTACTGCCTCCAGCTTGTAAAATGCCTTCTCCGATATCCAGTGCTGCGTTCAGCATGGTCCGATATTCAGTTTCTAATTCCGGGGTCATCCGATCTCTTGTGATGGTACCAGCTCCTCCATGGAGGGCAATAGCATAAGCTGGTGTACCAGACTCCTGTTCGGGAGTATTTTCGGAAACGTTTTCAGGATTGGCAGGTTGACAGCCAACCAAAAAGAGCGTGAAAGTAAATAGCAGGCTGGTAGTAAATCTGAACATAGTGGTTTATTTATCTCCCAAAAGGGCAATGATTTTTGCTGCCAGGACCTCGCCGTGTTTGCGTTTACTTTCAAAAGACCAACCGGCAATATGTGGCGCTAAAACCACCTGATCTGAACTTCGCAGCCAGGATAATGGAGCAGGCACATCCGCACCGGCCAACTTCAGGGCATTAAAGCTCAATTCTTCGTACTCAATGACGTCCAGTCCGGCGCCCAACACTTTTCCGGATTTTAGCCCGTCAACCAAAGCAGTTGTTTCAAGTACCAGACCGCGACCGGTATTGATCAAATAAAAGGGTTTGCGGAAGGCCTTTATAAAATCGGCATTCACAAAATAGTGATTTGAAACTTCGTATGGTATGTGGATGCTTAAAACATCCGCTTTTTCCCAGATCTCGGAAAGGGAAGCTTCCTGTGCAAAAGCATCGCCATAGTTACGGCGGTATTTATCATAAGTGAGTACCTGGCACCCAAATCCGCTGATTTTTCGGGCAAAACTTTGTCCCATATTGCCATACCCCAGGATGCCGATCGTCTTTCCCATAATTTCGGTAGCCCTGTTGGCTTCCCGGTTCCACTGTCCCTGGCGTACTTCCCGGTCGGCAATCAAAATCCGGTTGGTGAGAGCCAATAACAAGCCAATTGCGTGTTCTGCTACCGTATCCTTACTGCCTTCCGGCGAAATAAGGACTTTAATGCCCAACTGCCTGGCAGTCTCCAGATCAATATGCTCCAGCCCAACGCCCTCCCGGGCGATAAAACGAAGTTGCGTACCCCGTTTCAGCAAGGAATCGTCCAGATTTATCCGGCTTCTGATGACTAATCCATGAAAATGCGGCAACTCTTCCTGAATTTTTTCAAGGTTCCAATCATAAGCTTCAGTTAATTGAACCATTCCTGATTCAAGGAGTTTAGCTATCAGTACCGGGTGGGAACGATCTATCAGGAGAATTCGAATGCTTGTCATATATTCAATTTAGCCTCTTTTCAGGAAAACATGCTTAGCCTAAAAACTTCTGGTAAAGGGGTATCCTTGTTGGGCTTTAATTTATAAAATTTGACACAATGAATTTTATGCTGCCAATTCTGCGACAAATTAAGATATTTGAAGTCTGAATTTCGTGCAATACCATTCATTTCAGTAATTTGGAACTAGTTAGCAAACTTCTGACCAAAACATCCTATAATGCGATATCAATTACTCTTGATCCTCTGTTTATTCCTGAGCCCCTTCGTACTCCGCAGCCAGGTAATAATCAATGAAATTTCTGCTGCCAATGTGAGTACGATTAACGATAATTACGGAGAAAATGAGGACTGGTTTGAGTTATTAAACACAGGTGCCAATGCCGTTGATCTCTCCGGCTATTATCTGAGTGACAAGCTCGACGACCCTACAAAATGGGAAATTCCTGCCGGTTATGTGATCAATCCAGGGCAATACCGGGTTGTATTTGCATCTAAAAGAGATGAGCTTTCCGGACAGAACCTGCATCCGGATTTTAAACTTACCCAGTCAACCGGAAATGATGCTGTTGTTCTGGCTGATCCATCCGGAAACATTCTGGATTCCTATGAGCTTCAAAACCCCAATCAATCAAACCATTCCTGGGGACGAGTAACAGACGGAGCATCTACCTGGGGCGTTTTTGTTAGTCCAAGTCCGGGTGGACCAAATGGTGGAAGTTTTGTCTCCTACGCACAGAGTGTAGCCATGTCTGTGGATCCTGGTTTTTATGATGCACCGATTACGGTTACATTGGCAACAGCCGAGCCAAATAGCATGATTCGCTATACGACTAATGGCTCAGATCCAAACTCTACCAGTGCAATCTATACTAATGCGATTCCGATCAATACCACTACCGTACTTCGGGCTCGAGTGTATAGTAATGACAATGCTGTTTTACCGGGTTTTATCGAAACCAACACCTACTTTATTGGAGTAGAACACACGGTTCCTGTCATTTCCATTGCCGGAAACAGCGTATTAAATCTCCTCAATGGCAGCCAGTCCTATCCGGTTGGCAGTTTCGAGTATTATGAGGAAGACGGAAGTTTTATTGATGAAGCAGTTGGCGAATTCAACAAACACGGTAATGATTCCTGGGCTTACCCACAACGTGGTATCGATTACATTACCCGGGATGAGTTTGGATACAACGATGATATTGACCACAAAATCTTTGCGGCCAAGGATCGTACAGATTTCCAGCGCCTTATTCTAAAAGCTGCCGCTAACGATAACTATCCATTTGAGGATGGCGCCCACATTCGGGATGCCTATGTGCATGAGCTTTCCCAAAGAGCCGACATGGAGTTGGATGAGCGTTCGTACGAACCATCTGTGCTGTATGTAAACGGAGAATACTGGGGTGTTTACGATACCCGGGAGAAGGTGGACGACCACGATTACACCAAAGAATACTACGACCAGGGTAAAGAATGGATTGATTTTATCAAAACCTGGGGTGGAACCTGGCAGGAATATGGTAGCTGGGATGACTGGTACGATCTACACGATTTTATCCTCTCAAATGATATGGCCGATGCAGCCAATTACGATTATGTAAAAACGCAGTTTAATGTACTGAGTCTGATTGATTACATGATCCTGAATACCCATGTAGTTTGTAAAGACTGGTTAAACTGGAATACTGCCTGGTGGCGTGGACGCAAACCAACCGGTGGTGCACAAACATGGCGTTATGCCCTGTGGGATTTAGATGCAACCTTCGGCCATTATGTGAATTATACAGGCGTGCCGGATACCAGTCCGAATGCCGATCCTTGTGATAATGAAGATTACACCTCCGACTTTGAAGGGCACGTAGATCTGGTCGTTGCACTGATGGAAAATGAAGATTTTCACCAGCTGTACGTAAACCGCTACGCCGATATGAACAACAGTTTCTTTAACTGTGATTATATGATCGACCTGCTCGACGAACTACTGGATCGCATAGCACCTGAAATGCAGGGACAAATCGATCGTTGGGGTGGCTCTTACGCAGGCTGGGAAGCAAACATTCAGGAAATGAAAGACTTTATCCTGGATCGTTGTGTTGTTATTGATGGCGGTATTGTTGATTGTTATGATGTGGAAGGTCCGTATCCGGTAACCTTTAATGTGGTACCGGAAAACTCGCCCAATGCGATTAAAATAAACACGTTTATTCCGACCGCATTCCCTTTCCAGGGTGACTATTTTGGAGGTATTAATATCGAACTTACAGCTATTCCGAGCCCGGATTACGAATTTGTTTACTGGGAAGTAGCCAACAACACTTTTGGGCCGGATGAAGCTGATCTGGTGATCGAGATTGCGATGGAAACGGGTGATGTAGTTACGGCTTATTTCCAACCTGCAATTCCTTGTGCCGTTGTCTCGGAAGTAACCATCGACTCCAGTGCCTATAGCCTGGAGCTGGACTGGAACGGTCCGTTTAACTCGCTGAGCTACGAGGTGAAATACCGGAAACTTGGTTCTGGTGATGATTGGACCATCCTGACCAATCTGGGAAATAATTTCTCCTTATTCGGACTGTCACCTTGTACGGATTATGAATTCACCATACGGGCTATTTGCCAAACAGCAACAGCTGATTTGTTTGAATTTGTGGCAACTACTTCCTGTTTGACATCCGCTGTTACTGAGCCCTTAGCGTTGAATGATTTCAACGTTTTCCCAAATCCTTTCCAACAGGATTTGACGGTTTCCTTCAATCTCGACAAGGCCGATTTGGTTGAAGTCAGGATGTTGGATATCAAAGGGCGGGTTTTATCCCGAATGCAATCAGAGTTTACCGCTGGTGCACATCAGATACCATTAGAAGCTGGTGCTTCCTGGTCTAACGGAGTTTATATCATCCAACTGCTTACAAAGGATGGATTCCTGACTGAGCAGGTCATTAAAATGGATTAAGCCTTTTGGCTTTCGCCGAATTGCTATAAAAAGAAAGGGCCGGAAAAATTTCCGGCCCTTTTTTTATTCCATGATTTCATAATCAATATCATGCTTTCGGAGCGCCCGGAATGCGGAGCTCGTAATCTTATCAGATACTTCTATTTCCACTTCGGAGCCGTCTAATAATATCTCCGTAAGCTCACGTGCAAGTGAACTATCCAAATCTTCACCAATCTCTTCCAACATATTGGTAATAGCACGCACATCAGGCCGGGTAGCCCCACAGGAAATCAATAGTATTTTCATAATATTCTTTTGTTCGCTACGCGAAGGTTTAATGCGTTTAAAACGTTAAGTTCTCATTTAAAATTAAGACTTAAGAATTCGATAGTGGTCCGGTGATCCGGTTGATTAGTTGGTTAGTGGGTTAGTGGGTTAGTTTTTCAGTGAGTTAGTATCTAATTTGCCATTCAAAATTCGGTAGCCCGTGTTACGGTTTAAACGAGCAACCTTTGCGCAGCGAACGCTCATTCAAAATTCAGCATTCAAAATTCTAAGGTCTATTCCGCCTTTGGCGGTTTGGTCTATTCGGCTTCGCAGGTGGGTCTATTGCCTTCGGCTTGGGTCTATTTAGTCCGCTTCGCTCAGGGTTGAACCGTTTGATTCGTCAGAGACGAATCAGGAAATAAATAGACCCAAAAGGTCTGAAAGACCGTTTCGACCTTAGACTCTCGACAAGGCGCAGCCCCTAAACTATCAACTCTAAACTATCAACTGGGCGCTAGCCCCCCTACCTCGCCCAAATATTGTATTTCAAAATACACCAGATCGCTCGAAGGCCATCCTTCCAGTTAATCTTTTTTCCTTCTTCATAGGTACGGCCATAATAGGAAATGCCCACCTCATAAATCCGGATCTTCGGAATGCGGGAGATCTTTGCCGTTACCTCCGGTTCAAAACCAAAGCGGTTTTCTTTCAGGTTGAGGCTTTTTACGTTTTCTGCCCGGAATAATTTATAGCAGGTTTCCATATCTGTGAGGTTCAGATTGGTAAACATATTCGATAAACGGGTGAGCCATTTATTGCCAATCGAATGCCAGAAAAAGAGAATGCGATGCGGATTTCCTCCCATAAAACGGGAGCCGTAAACTACGTCGGCAAAACCATCTAAGACCGGTTTTAGCAGAATATTAAACTCCTGTGGATCATATTCGAGATCGGCATCCTGGACGATGATAAAATCGCCCGCAGCTTGTTGAATACCCGTATGCAGCGCAGCGCCCTTTCCCTGGTTTACCTCGTGTTTGAAGTAGGAAATCGGAGCCTGCGGATGTGCCTGAATATAGGCTTGTACCACCGCTTCCGTGCCATCCCGGGAGGCATCGTTCACCACCACGATTTCTTTTGTCATTCCGCCAATCAGCTTAACTTCTAGTATCTTATCTAAAATATTGGAGATGGTTGCCTCTTCATTATAGGCTGGAACGATGATAGAAAGTTTCTGTGTCAAAATCTTTAATTTTCCTGGGGTGAATAAATTTCTATATAAAGATCATCTGCGTACAAAGTAGTCTGGCCCTGGGGCTGAATAATCCGGATCTCCAGGCTGTCAAAATGCCCGGATGGTATCGGTACGTCTATCCAGATTTCTTTCCATTCTTTAGCATCCAAAACACGTTGCGGGCGAATAAGTCGGTATTTTATACAGCGATCATCCTGTTTGAAGCAAACTTCCAATTGCGCCATTTGCCAAATATCCCATTCCTTCCAATTTGAATAAAACCAGGCTCCACAACGGATCCAGCTACCCGGATATGAACGGAGTTCCCTCTCCTCTATTCTAATCTTTTCCGAATTCCGTTTTTCCGGAGATGCAAAAATGGCGAATTTTTCTTTATGAGCGACCAGACTATCTGAAACGCTTCGCCAGGTGGTTTCTTCAAAACTGGTTTGAAAGACCCGATTAACAGCATATCTGGTTCCTATAAAATCCTCTTGGGTATCCATCAAAAACTTATCCCGGGGATCTATGTCGGTATTGAAGAAAATACGCCAATAATATGCTTTAGTCATATTCTCCGGGTGCAAACCATGCCCCCGAACCTGCCAGCTTTGAAAAAGATTGAGTGCAATACAAAACAAAAATGGAAGGGTAAAAAAGACCAGGCGAAAGCGTTTCTTTAAAATCCAATCCAGGAGTGCTGCCAGCGGGAAAGCCAGCACCACATAGGATTGTACCAAGGCTCGTTGTCCAAAACTCCCTCCGTACCACCAGCATTGCCAGGAACTGACAACCCACAGATTCAGGATAAAAAACAAGAATAAAGCAGGAAAAAGCCTGGGGTATTTTCGGAATAACGCAAAGAATCCTGCTACGGCAAATAGCATAAGCGGTGTATATACAAACCAGCCTTTTCGAAAAGAAAACAAAACCTCTTTTAGATAGGGATTAAGGAAGTCAAAACCCTCCCGATAGGAATAATACAACCAGTGATCTGTGGTGTATTTCCAGTAGGAGAATTGAAGCATGGCCAGCAGGAACATTGTCGCTGCCCCCAAAACAAGCTGACCGCTTTTACTTTTGAACACCTGCAATTTTGCCGACCATCCGCCGGAGAGCGGCCAGAGAAGGACCAAAACAATGGCCAAAAATTCGGTTGGCCGCATCAGGCTCATCAAGCCAAGTACCAAAGCAATTCCCAGTGCGGTCTGCCAGCGCGGATTGCGGTACCAATTATCTGTCCACAGAAGCAAAACGGCATATCCCGTAAACAGATAATTATGGGTCATCGCCACATCTGTTGTCGTATAATGCAGGTAGTTGGTTCCCAAAACGAGGAGTACTAGCACGCCAGCTACGACCGAATCTGAAAAGTACCTGAGTAGCAGCTTTCGCAAAACGAAAAAGCCCAGGAAAGCGATAAATAAGCCACCCAAAGCGATCGAGAGTTGATATGGGAGCGACAAGCCATCTGCCGGATAGGCACTACATAAGGCAAAAGTATGGCCCAATAGGAAAAAAGGGGTATTCACCATGGCCCAGCCAATCGAGTACTTAATGACCTGATTTCCATTCTCCAGAGGTTTGGATTGATAATAACCGGAGGTCGCCGAATATTCTTTTATAAGTGGTTTAGCAAAGGCCAGTTTATCGAGATCATGATAAATAAAAATAGCCGGCAGGTAGAGATAATAACCACTTACATCCCAACTGATTGTGGCTTGCGTGTTTTGGTAGGTCCATTTAGGATAGGAAAGAAAAACCAGAAGCATGAGTGCCAAACAGGCCAGTAGTACCCGGAGGGAGAGAGAGTTTGAAACCAAGGCTTAATGATTTTAGGGTTTTCTTCTTCATGTCCAAGGTAATCATTCCTTCTTTTTTGGGAACGATTCTGGCGGGGCGGCTGTCCTTGGAGATCGGAAATATGGAACGGGGCAGACCAAAACTTCGGGTATTTAGTCTCTTTCAGCTGCTTTCCAGGGTTGTTCGACTTAAAATGGAGTAGTTGAATAGTTCAAAATAAAACAGGAAAGATATCTTTGCCCAGCAATAAGAGAGTCATGAAATACCGCCAGTTAAATACAGACGAGTTACAGGAGTTGGAGCAGGAATTCATCCAATTTTTGGCTTCCAACCAAATCACCGCTTCCGATTGGGAAAAATTGAAGCAAAACCAACCCGAAAAGGTGACTGAACTCATAACTCTATTCAGCGATATAGTATTCGATAAGATCCTCAAGGAGGCAACTTATCTGGAATATCGGGAAGCCCGGGATTTAAAAACTTTTTACTGCGGCCCCGACAAAATCGTGATGCTTGGCCTGTATATTGAAGGAGATGCCAGCCTGGATTTTACAGAAAATTTGCCGCCGGAGGAGATGCTCGCCAAGATTCAGGGAAGCAGTGCTCAGCTCAAAATGTACCGGGCAGAAAAAAGTTACCAGGGCGAACGGGAACAGGAATTATTCCGAATGCTGGAAGGTGGCGCCCTGATCTCCAAAGAAGGGAACCTCTTTAATACACTCCAGGGGCTGGCTGAATAATACGCGCTTGTCTGTCTATGAGCTAAATTTAAAAGCTACCGTAGCCACGCGTTTACTTTTCGTGCCATCGGGCATTACTTCCTCCAGAATTAATTGCTGTGCCTCCGAGTCAGAAAAAACAGCTTCCAAATTGCGGACACGTCCTGCCGGCACACCTGCTAGTGCGAGTTTGGTCATGAGGGTTTCCTGATCAACTAAACGGATAGCCGGCTCCAGAATTCCCGCCAATAAACTCCGGTGTTTTACCCGGGATTCATTGTTTGAAAACAGAGCATGATCAATCAGATGGGACAAGCCCAAGGCTCTGCACAAGCCGGCAAATTGTTTATCGGTACCTACTGCCAATACCATTTCTTTCCCTTCGGAGGTATGAAATAATTCCCCGTAAGGGGCAATATTAGGGTGCAAACTCCCCATGCGTTGCGGAATATGACCCGCCATCAAATAATTTGTAGCCTGGTTGGCCAAAGCCGAGAGCGCAGATCCATACAACGAGGCTTCCACTACCCCACCCTTGCCCGATTTTGCCCGCTCCAGTAAGGCAATCAGGATTCCTTCTTTCAGTTGGTGGGCAGCCAGCAGGTCGATCAGGGCAACCGGCATTTTACTCGGCGGCCGATCCGGTTCGCCCGACATAAACAGGAAGCCGGTTTCTGCCTGGAGCACCAAGTCAAAAGCCAGGCGGGGATCTCCTTCCGGGAATCCACTCAGGTGGGCAATAATCAGCCGTGGATTGAGAGATTGGAGTCGGGCAGTATCCATGCCCAATTTAGCTGCCGTAGCCGCCTGGAAATTGCTAATGACAATATCAGCTTTCGAAATAAGTTCATACACTGCTGTCCGATCTGCTGCTTGTTTGAGATCCTTCATCCACACCTCCTTGCCCCAATTGACCGAACAATAATAGGCTGAATGTGCCTGGGTCGGGTCTTCGGAGGGCAGTTTCCAATGGCGGGTCATATCTCCGCCGACAGGCGCATTTTCGACCTTCACGACCCGGGCACCTAATTCGGCAAAAAACATACCTACAGCCGGACCGGCCAATACACTGGCGAGTTCCACGACCAGCAGGTTTTCAAAAGGTTTGATTGGCTGCATACGATTCTATTTGAGTGGCACGCCCCTGGCAGGTACCCGCGCGCCACAATACCATCGAATTAACGAAAATTCTCCCATTCACCCCCGCAATTATCAAATTACCTTTTACATTTATACTTAAACCCCTTTCGACTGAGAATTTAACTTATGAAAATACCAAGTGCCGCACAAATCCGCGATTGGGATTCTTACACAATCAAAAACGAACCGATTGACTCTGTGGATCTGATGGAGCGGGCGTCTAATACCTTTTGCAAATGGTTTAAGAAACGCTTTCCGGAGACCAAAAGGCAGGTGCTTCTTATCTGTGGTCCCGGCAACAATGGCGGCGACGGATTAGCCATTGCGCGCATGCTGGCGCTGGATCATTATGAGGTAAAAGTCTGGCTTTGCCGTGTTTCTGAGGGGCTTTCGCCGGATGCTCAAACCAATTTAAACCGGCTACAGGCCTTGCGGTCTATTCCCATAAAAATGCTTTATGTCGGAGATCCATTTCCGGAAATCCCGGACCGCTCCTACCTGATTGATGCCTTGTTTGGTTCGGGTTTAAACAGGCCTGTTGGTGGATATTGGGCAACGCTAATTGAGCAATTAAACCAGGTTTCAGCAACCCGGATAGCAGTGGATATTCCTTCCGGATTATTTACAGACAGAGCTCCCGATGGTGCCGTTTTTCAGGCAGAATATACCTTTAGTTTTGAGCGTCCGAAGCTGGCATTTTTTCTTCCTGTTTCGGGGGCTTTTGCAGGCGAATGGGAAACACAATCGATAGGCTTACATCCCGATTTTGAGTCGAATATTCCGAACACCTACCAATACCTGACCGTGGATGCGATCCGGGCGAGATTGCATACCCGGCATAAATTTGACCACAAGGGGAGTTTTGGGCATTCTTTAATCATTGCCGGAAGCCATGGAAAAATTGGAGCTGCTCTGTTAACAGCAAAAGCCTGCTTGCGTGCGGGTAGCGGACTGGTAACTATCCATGCACCAAAATGTGCGTATGAAATCCTTCAAATAGGTTTTCCTGAAGCGATGTGTATTTGTGATTCGCACCAATTTGTGGTAAGCGATGTCGGCAATCTGGCTCCGTTTAAGGCCATTGGAGTCGGCCCGGGAATTGGGACCAATTCCCTGACAGAGCGGGCGCTTCATGATCTGATTGAACGCAGTTCGGTACCACTGGTCGTAGATGCAGATGCGATCAACATTCTGGCCAAAAACTACGACTGGTTGCGAGCGCTCCCGAGCGGCAGCATTCTTAGTCCGCATCCGAAAGAGTTTGAACGGCTTGTCGGGCCTTCCGCCAGCGATTTTGACCGATTAAACAAGCTGCAGCAATTGGCCATGGAAATGGAGTTGGTTATTATCCTTAAAGGGGCAAATACGGCCATTGCTGATCCCGAGGGTCGTATATTTTTTAATACCACCGGAAACCCCGGCATGGCCACGGGTGGCTCCGGCGATGTACTTACCGGCATTCTCACCGGATTGTTGGCACAGGGGTATAGCAGCCTGGATGCGGCTTTGGTTGGCGTATATTTGCATGGACTGGCGGGTGATATTGCCGCTGAGTTACTCGAACAGGAAAGTTTACTTTCCGGAGACCTGATAGATTATTTAGGAAAAGCATTTGGCAGCATTCGCCACAGTGGAGGTTTATTATGAAGAAAATTGTTGTCTTAACCGGTGCTGGCATGAGCGCTGAAAGTGGTATTAATACCTTCCGGGATGCAGGTGGACTGTGGGAAGGACATGATGTAATGGAAGTAGCTTCGCCGGAAGGCTTTGCTAAAAATCCAAAATTGGTTCAGGATTTTTACAATCAGCGTCGTAGGCAGTTGTTTGAGGTTTTGCCAAATGCCGGTCATCTGGCATTAAAGCAACTCGAATCCCACTTTGATGTACAGATTATCACTCAAAATGTGGATGATTTGCATGAGCGTGCCGGAAGCAGTAAAGTGCTGCACCTGCATGGCGAATTACGTAAAGTGCGGAGTATGGGCGACCCAAACCTGATTTACGATTGGGATAAAGATGTGCTTCCCACAGATATCTGTGCAAAAGGCTTCCCCTTAAGGCCCCATATCGTCTGGTTTGGAGAAATGGTACCCATGCTGGAACCCGCCATCGACCTGGCCGAACAAGCTGATATCTTACTAATCATTGGCACCTCCCTACAAGTATATCCGGCTGCCGGACTAGCCGGTTATGCACCTGATGCTATCCCGATCTACTACATTGATCCCCGTCCGACCCTCAATTATGAATTGCGCCAGCGGAAAGATGTGCGGGTAATTACGGATACGGCTGCGAATGGCACGCCTTCATTGGTGGAGGAGCTGATTAGTTGAGAGGTTATTAGGTTATAGATTATAGATTATAGGTTAGAGATTGGAGATTAGAGATTAGAGTTGAGGTGCTTCGCACTGTCTAGGGCCATTGGCCTGGTCTAGCTTGCCTGTCGGCTTTGCGGTCTAGGGTTGGAGGCTTTGCCTCTGTCGAGGGTCGAGGGTCGAAGGTCGAAGGTCGAGGGTCGAAGGTCTATAAATTCGTCGTTGGCGAATTAACCGGAATTTACGATTCAAACGCATTAAACCTTCGCGCAGCGAACCAATAGACCCAAGCCGAAGGCAATAGACCCAACCGCCAAAGGCGGAATCGACCTGGAGAATTTTGAATGCTGAATTTTGAATTTTGAATGAGCGTTTGCTGCGCAAATGTTCCGCGTTTAAACCCTAGACCGGGCGAAGCCCCTAGACCGTGTAGCCGACAGGCAAGCTAGACCGGGCCAAAGGCCCTAGACCTATATGAATTCTTAAGTCTTAATTTTGAATGAAACTTAACGATTCAAACGCATTAAACCTTCGCGCAGCGAACAACTAAAAAAGCTCCCAGGGAATCCCCCGGAGGCTTTTTCTTTAAACTATAAACTATAATCTATAATCTCTAAACTATAATCTATAATCCGGGCGAAGCCCTCTCAACCAACTACGATCCGCACATCAAACAATCCGGATCATCCAGGTTGCAGGCTTGGCCTTCTGATATGGTATCTGTTTGATCGATGACCTGCACGGTACCGTCAGTAGCTGCAACAACCTGGGCAACTTTAGAGGTTACCCGTTTGTTTTGATGTGACTGATCGAGTGTAAACTTGATCGGATCCACAGCTGCTTTGGAGCGGAGGTAATACATACCCGTTTTGAGTCCTTTTTGCCAGGCATAAAAATGCATAGAAGAAAGTTTTCCAAAATTCGGGTTCTCCACGAAGAGGTTCATACTCTGACTTTGGCAGATGAATGCACCCCGATCGGCGGCCATATCAATAATCACTTTCTGGCTGAT
The DNA here is from genome assembly GCA_020437105.1 of Saprospiraceae bacterium. Classification (GTDB taxonomy): domain Bacteria; phylum Bacteroidota; class Bacteroidia; order Chitinophagales; family Saprospiraceae; genus JAAEZH01. Next base: position 15,470 of record JAGQWR010000070.1, on the reverse strand, counting down.
CTCCCAAACCGTTTTGTAGAGATCTTTCATATCCTGCGGAATTTCCGGAATATCCTGGATGGATCCATTTGCAGCCATAAGGCGTTGTTTCATGGTATCATTCCAGAGGTTGAGTCCGACGAGGTCTTTCAGTAAATGTTTATTCACCACGATATGCTCACCGGAGAGCGTACGGCGGGAATAAATATTAGAGGTATAAGGCTCAAAGCACTCGTTGTTACCGAGGATTTGTGAAGTTGAAGCAGTAGGCATTGGTGCCAGCAGCAGGCTATTACGTAACCCATCTGCCTGGATCTTTTCTTTTAAGGCTGTCCAATCCCAACGATCAGAAGGCTCTACACCCCACATATCGTATTGAAGGATGCCCTGGCTGGCCGGTGAACCTTTAAAAGACTCGTAGGGGCCATCTTTTTTTGCCAGTGCATTTGACTCAGTCAGCGCAGCAAAATAGATGGTTTCGAAGATATCTTTATTCAACTGGCGGGCTTCCGGACCATCGAATGGAAAACGCATCTGGATGAAGGCATCTGCCAGTCCCTGTACACCGATGCCTACCGGACGGTGGCGCATATTGGAGTTACGGGCTTCCTCAACCGGATAATAATTGACATCAATTACCTTATTGAGGTTTCGGGTAACCACCCGAGCGATTTCATATAGACGCTCGAAATTGTATGTGCGATCATCATTGACAAACTTGCCTAAAGAGATGGACGCCAGGTTGCAAACCGCAACCTCATCTTTTGAGGTATATTCCATAATCTCTGTGCAGAGATTGGAAGAGCGAATCGTACCCAGATTTTTCTGGTTAGACTTTTTGTTGGCAGCATCCTTATACAAAATGTACGGAGTTCCTGTTTCGATCTGACTTTCCAGGATGGCAAACCACACATCCTGTGCACGCAGGGTTTTTCTGGCCCGGCCCTCTTCTTCATATTTGTGGTAAAGTGCTTCAAACTCGCCACCGTAGCAATCGAAGAGCCCCGGAGCTTCGTTCGGACAGAAAAGGCTCCAGTTGCCGTCTTCCTGAACACGCTGCATAAATAAATCCGGAATCCACATGGCGTAAAACAGGTCCCTTGCGCGGAGTTCTTCCTTACCGTGGTTCTTTTTCAGATCCAGGAATTGGATGATATCTGCATGCCAGGGCTCGAGGTAAACGGCAAAGGCCCCTTTGCGTTTTCCACCACCCTGATCGACATAACGGGCAGTGTCATTATAAACCCGAAGCATCGGAATAATGCCATTGGATGTACCGCCAGTTCCTTTGATATAACTTCCCTGAGCACGTACATTGTGAATGCTCAAGCCAATACCACCCGCAGACTGGGAGATCTTGGCACAGCGCGTCAGGGTTTCAAAGATACCGGAGATGCTATCTTCTGTAGCTGAAAGCAGGAAGCAGGAAGAAAGTTGTGGTTTAGGCGTGCCTGCATTAAAGAGTGTAGGCGTAGCGTGGATAAACCACTTTTCAGACATGAGATTATACGTCTCAATTGCTGATTCGATATCTTCTCCATGGATACCTACCGCGACCCGCATCAACATATGCTGTGGACGTTCAACCACCTGCCCTTTCATACGGAGTAAATAGGAACGCTCAAGCGTTTTGAATCCGAAATAATCGAAGGAATAATCGCGGTCATAGATGATCGCTGAATTCAATCGGGGTTTGTGTTTCCGGATAAGTGCAATTGTTTCATCGCTGATCAATCCGGCAGATTCGCCAGTTTTAGGATCAATATATTTGAAGAGTTCCTCCATGGTATCGGAGAAAGACTTATTGGTATTCTTATGCAGGTTTGATACTGCAATACGGGCTGCCAGGATGGCATAATCCGGATGATGCGGCGCCATCGCCGCTGCCGTTTCTGCTGCCAGGTTATCCAGTTCGGTCGTTGAGACCCCGTCGTAGAGGCCCTGAATTACACGTTTAGAAATCTCGATATGATCTACGAAATCAGGATCTAATCCGTAGCATAATTTTTTAATACGGGCAGTGATCTTGTCAAAACTGACCGCCTCCATTTTGCCACTACGCTTGATTACTTGCATTTCCAGGATGTTTAGTGGGTTATATGTTTAGCTTAATTCTTTTTTAAAAGTCTTCGTCGAGAGAAAATACCTGCTTATCGCGATCGGCCATGACGCCGGATTTTTGGTAATCCCCTACCCGTTTTTCGAAGAAGTTTGTTTTGCCCTGCAGGCTAATGAGATCCATCCAGGGGAAGGGGTTCTCTACCTTATATTCTTTAGGTAATTGCAAAGCATTTAGCAAGCGATCTGCCACAAACTCAATGTACTGACACATCATATCGGCATTCATACCTATCAGAGCCACCGGAATGGAATCGGAAACAAATTCTTTTTCGATTACAACGGCATCAGTAATAATCTTCTTAACCAGTTCCGGATCTAATTTTCCGTTGACATGGTCATTGTACAGCAGGCAGGCAAAATCACAGTGCATTCCTTCATCGCGGGAAATCAATTCATTGGAGAATGTCAGCCCCGGCATCAATCCGCGGTTTTTCAACCAGAAAATAGAACAAAAGGACCCGGAGAAGAAGATACCCTCCACTGCAGCGAAGGCGATGAGTCGTTCCTGGAATGATCCATTATCGATCCACCGCAAAGCCCAATCAGCTTTTTTCTTCACACAGTCCAAATTATCAATGGCGTTGAAGAGGTAATCTTTTTCCTTTGGGTCCTTTATATAAGTATCAATAAGTAAGCTATACGTTTCAGAATGGATATTTTCCATCATGATTTGGAAACCGTAGAAGAATTTTGCTTCGGTATATTGTACCTCGCTGACAAAATTTTCTGCCAGGTTTTCGTTTACAATCCCATCACTCGCCGCAAAAAATGCCAGTACATGCTTGATAAAGTGCCTTTCGTTATCACTTAATTTATCATTCCAATCGGTCATATCCTGCGAAAGATCGATCTCTTCGGCTGTCCAGAAACACGCTTCCGACTGTTTATAAAAAGCCCATATATCATCGTGTTGTATCGGAAACAGGACAAAGCGATTTGGATTTTCCTGCAGAATTGGTTCTATCATTTCAGACATAAATGCTATTGTGTTTTGTCTTTTTAGAATATAATAAGGCGAACAATGGCCCTTCCACCGTAGAGTAGAAAAGCTTGTCAATATTTTCGAAATAAGTATGTTGTGGGTAAGGGAGGAAGTATTATCGCTATTCCATCATTCCGTTTGCGACCGCACTATCATATGCCCTTGCTATTGCTACTGAGATGTTCACTCCATTAAGCGGAATTCCATACTCTCAAAGTATTAGCACTAAATTAATAAGGAGAGCGGAAATAGGGGCTGAAAGTTTTCCACACTGTGTGGATAAATATAAAAACTACTTGATTTTCAAGTAGTTATGAGGGCAACTCCTTTTTCCACATTGTGGATAACTAATTGTGGAAAAAAAGCCCAAAGTATCATCAAAAAAGTGAATACTTATTAATCATCTATATAACTAACACAGTATCAATCAAAAGAGTCGTTTACGCTGAAAATACCATGCAAGCAGAAGACTTATAACAACAGAAATTGCAATTATCGCATAAAAGGCAGAGGAATCGTTTCCAAAGGGTACCGGCACGTTCATCCCATAAAAACTCGCCACCAAAGTTGGCACCATCAGGATGATGGTAATGAGAGTAAGTCGCTGAATAACCACGTTCAGATTATTGGAGATTATGGAACTGTAGGCATCCATCGTTCCGTTCAGGATGTTCGTATAAATATTGGCCATCTCCAAGGCCTGGCTATTATCAATAATAATGTCTTCAAAAAGATCTGTCAGGTCTTCGTCTTTTAATATCTGCAGGAAATCGGTGCGCTTCATCTTCATTTTAAGAAGCTCATTGGAGCTCAGCGAATTCACAAAATAAACCAGACTCTTTTCAATACTCAGCAATTGCCGTAACTCACTGTTGCGACTGCTATCATATAACTCTTTTTCAATCAGATTGCGTTTGGCATTGAGTTGCTTGAGGCAGTTCAGGTAACGGAACACCGTTTGTTCCAGGATTTGTACCACAAATAACTTCTCATCCCGCGGATTGAAATTCTTTACCCGATTGTCGATAAACCGTTGAAGCACCGGATTCTCATAACTCGATATAGTAATAATGTGATCCGGTGTGAGAATGATACCAATCGGTACGGTCACAAAAATGGCATCCACATCTTCCTGGATATCATTCAGTAAAGGGGTATTGACCACGATCAGGCGCACGTCCTCTTCACGCTCATATCTGGAACGTTCGTCAATATCGAGTGAGTCAGTCAGGAAGTCTAATGGAAAATCAAGTCGCTGGGCAACTTCCTCCAGCTCTTCATGACTAAAGGGAGGTGCTACATTGATCCAACACCCTGCCTCCGGAACATCGAGTTCCGTAAACTTGCCATCAACCTTGGTGTAATAATGGATCATACCTGAGAATATTATACCCGGATTAAATCCGGGCTATCTTGACCGATGCAAACATAAGCAGCCAATCTGAAAATCAGGTTTATAGCGCTTAGTTTTTTGTTCGCTTGTGTTCGCTGCGCGAAGGTTTAACGCGTTTGAAGCGTAAAGTTATCAACACTGGACCGGGCGCAGCCCATCCGCATTAAAAACACCGCTATACTACATCTTGTTCTTTATCCCTTTGGAGATCCTTTAAGAAATAATCATATACTTCTAAATTTGGCTCTCCCGAATTCCATACCGGCTTAGCTCCATGTGATATACGCCATCGATCAGCAATGATATCTGCTTGTTGCTCATAGTTGAAATCAAACAGGCTTAATCCGGCCAATTGCGCAGATTTCAAGTTTTCAAATCCGCCATAATTGTATCCTTCCACGGTGCGTTGGGCCACCAATGCGCGCAAAATATAAACAGACCCCCACTGATGAAACTGCCAGACATGGTCTAATTCATGCACAAATACACTCGGAACAAGCTTCTCCCAAAAATTAATGGTGCAAAAACTCACATAGGCAATTTTTAACCTCCGTGTCCCGAGTCTTGCCCAGCTGTCAAGCCGTAACCAAAACCACGGAATGCTATCGCCATATACTTCTTTTCCAGTTTTCAATTCTTCCGGACTCAACCGTCTGGTTTTCCACTTAAACAACCTGTTCCCGATCTCATACCATTCCGGCAGACCGGCCAAATCAACTAATAACAACATCAACTCCAACCACCACATCCCATAATGAGGTCCTAAAGGCCGTGCTCCCCTACTCCAGGCAAACGGCTGGCCATGTCTTAGACCGCACCAAACATGCAAGCCCACCCGAATCAAACGGCGTGGCATCCACATTAAAAAACGGATTGGAAGTAAGAGAATATCGAGCATCAGGGTTTGTTTTCCCGGCTACAGTTTCCCAAAAACCGGTATATCAATTTGGCAAACGGTACCATCCCCTGCACCCTACTTAAATCTGATCGCTTTAACCGGATTAATACGTGTCACCAAATAAGATGGCACAATCAAAAAGGCCAGCGTAATCAAAAGGGTGAGTACATTTAATACGAGTACCAGAAAGAAATTAACATCAACAGGCGCATACGCCAGGTAGTAGTCGGCTTCAGACAACTTGATAAACTCAAATTTATCCTGTAGCCAGCACAATCCAAGTCCGATCAGATTCCCCCAAAAAAGTCCTACCAAAATGATATAGCCCGCATAATACAGGAAGATCTTGCGAATACTCCAGTTTGTTCCACCCAAAGACTTCAGGGTGCCAATCATATTCGTGCGCTCGAGGATCAAAATCATCAATGCGGTGATCATATTAATAATCCCCACCATCATCATAAGCGCCAGAATAACAATCTCATTTATGTCTTGCAATTCGAGCCACTCAAAGATATTTGGAAATTTCTCCCGGATGCTTTCTGCATAGAGGTCATTCGGCAAACGCTCCAGATAGATATAATCCGTATAAAAAGTAAGATCGTCAATATCTTCAATAAACACTTCAAATCCGCCAACCTGATTCTCGCTCCAACCCAACAATTGCTGGATCTTACGGATATCCACCAGCGCAAATTTACTGTCGTATTCTTCCAGTCCGGTTTTATAAATCCCCTTTACAGTGAATGCGCGGCGCAGTTGTTCATTTCGCTCCACAAAATGCACAATAAAACGGTCACCAATTGCCAATTCCAGGCGATCAGCCGTTTGTCTGGAGACCAGAATTTCATCTGAAGCGGAGGTGTCAGGCAGGTTCAATGCTTCCCCCTCTTCCAGATATTGTTCCAAAAAGGACCAGTTAAAATCGCGGTCAACGCCTTTCAATATAATCCCCTCAATCGCTTTTTTGGTCTGAATAATACCCGGTTTCAGGGCAAAGACCTGAATATGACGGATACCCGCTTTGGTCCGTTTCTCAACAAAACGATCAGTCTCCTTCCCCATAAAAACCTGGGGAGCCGTATATTTTACCTGGCGTATGGTGTCCAGGAAAGGATAAAAATCCTGCTCCCGATCAATAGGCGCAGCTTCGAGGAAACTACTGCTTAAACTGGTATCTGTGATATGAATATGTCCCCAAAAACCAAAGATCTTTTCACTGATCTCGTTTTTAAAACCGGCAATCAAAGCAGTAGCTATAATCATGACCGAAACACTTAACGCAATAGCCACAATGGCTATCCGCAAAATGAGTCGAGAGAATGATCGTTGGCCACTCGCCGCTACCCGTCGGGCAATATATAATTCATAATTCCACATGCGCTCGCAAAATATGAAAATCAAGCCGCAATAGTAGCGTTTACTTTTTAAACGAGTTAAACGATTCAAACGAGCCTCAAGACTAAAAAACAATTTACCTACCTTTGGAGCTTCATTTTTTTAAGGTTAATTCGGCGTAATGAGCACAACAGATAAACCAGATTTTTTCAAAGAGCTCCAATGGCGGGGCATGTTACATGATGCAACTCCCGGGATCGAAGAACACCTCGCCGGAGGCATGCGAACAGGATATATCGGATTCGACCCGACTGCCCCTTCCATGACCATCGGAAATTTTGTGCAAATTATGATACTGTCTTTTTTCCAACGTGCCGGCCACAGACCGATTGTGTTGATGGGTGGTGCTACCGGACGAATCGGCGACCCTTCCGGGAAGGATAAGGAGCGGCAGTTAAAGTCTTTTGAAGAACTGGACCACAACCTGCGGCACCAGCAAAAACAGGCGGAAAAACTGCTCAACTTCGAGGACGGGCCGAATAAAGCATTTGTCGTCAACAACATTGACTTTTACAAAGACATGAATATATTGACCTTCCTGCGCGATGTGGGTAAGACCCTGACGGTCAACTATATGCAGAGTAAAGAAAGCGTAAAAAAACGGATAGAAACAGGTATCTCCTTTACCGAATTCAGCTACCAACTCCTCCAGGGCTACGATTACCAAATGTTGTTTCAAAAACATGGATGCACACTCCAAATGGGTGGCTCTGATCAGTGGGGAAATATCACTTCCGGTACAGAGTTTATCCGAAAAAATCTCGAAGAAAAAGCTTACGCCGCCACCACGCCACTACTGACAAAATCAGACGGGACAAAATTCGGCAAATCGGAGGCCGGAAATATCTGGCTGGATCCCGAATTAACATCGCCGTACCGCTTTTACCAATACTGGATCAATACAGACGATAAGGATTTATCTAAACTGTTGCGCTATTTCTCCTTTAAAACACAGGAAGAAATCCTGGCATTGGAAGCATCCACTGATCCACAAAGTCTAAAAAGAATCCTTTCAGAAGAATTGACCATTCGGGTACATTCAGCCGATGCCTATAAATCTGTATTAGCGGTAAGCGAATTGCTGTTTAATCGCAAAGCATCCCGCGAAACACTCCTGGAAATGTCAAAAGCCGATCTGCAAACAGTCGCCGGCGAAATCACCAGCTATGAGATCAAGCGTGACCTCCTGGCCGGAAACCTAAACATAGTCGATTTCCTCACAGAACACACCGGCATGCTGGAGTCCAAAGGCGAAGCGCGTAGAGCTATACAAAGTCAGGCTATTTCGATCAACAAAGAAAAGGTAACTTCCCATGAGGATACCATCGATACAGATGCCCTCCTGCATGGCGGCTATATTATGGTCGAAAACGGGAAGAAGAATAAGTTTATGGTTGTTGTTAATTCTTAGGTGATAGATTAGAGGTGATAGGTTAGAGGTGATAGTTTAGAGGTGATAGTTTAGAGGTTAAATGCAGTCCCATAAACAGGGTTGATAACTTCACGATTTAAACGATTTAAACGTTTAAAACCTGAGCGAAGCGAATCAGGGTCTAGGGCCTTTGGCCCGGTCTAGTTCGCCTTTCGGCTTAACGGTCTAAGGGCTGCACCCGGTCTAGGGTCGATAACTTCACGTTTTAAACGATTTAAACGCTTCAAACGCGTTAAACCTTCGCGAAGCGAACACACTATGGAGCTACCTATCGATTATGCTGGCCTAAAAACTCAATGGGAAGAACAGCCTGAGTACATGCTGGATCCTTATTTGAATAAGAAACATTCCTTTTTGCCATTTTTACTACCTGAAGAGGCCGTAAAAATGGACGATGAACTGGTTCTGCAACTACTGGCCCAGCGCTTTGGATCCTCTGCCCTGCAGGATGCCCTGAATCCATCCGTAGTTATCCCTTCTCCTTTAAAAGAACACAGCGATCCCAATTGGTTAAAGACGGTAAATATGGTTGGGATCAATATCCGCACGATTGGCGGGTATTGGGAAGTGATCAAATATGCCCTTACCCTGCCGGATGCCCAATCTGCGATCCACCTGCTGCCGATCTGGGAACCAGGTGTTGTATCCAGTTTGTACGGAATGGCCAGTTGGAACCTCAACCCCGAATTTTTTAGTGAAAAACTAAACCAAATTAACGGACAGCTCGATACCGTAGAAAAACAGCTAAAAGTTTGTATCAACCTCCTGCATTTAATGGGTAAGAGTGTCGGACTGGATGTCATTCCACACACCGATCGATATTCTGAGATTGTACTTGCCAACCCTTCCTTTTTTGAATGGCTTTGGCGCCGGGGGGATACGATCGTTGACCACCGCGCTAACTTACACCAGGAGGTCGAAAAAAGTATCCATGCTTTTTTGGTAGATCAGGGTCCGGCAGTAGCCATTCTGGGACCTACCCCAACGGTTGAGGAGTTCTTCAACAAGTTGTCGGAAGACGTACGCCTGCGCTGGTTATTTGGCGATGTTTATGAATATGAAGGCCGCCAAAATCGGCGCATAAAGCTTGTGGATTTCCTCTTCAAACTGGGCTTTGAACCCGTGCCAGCAACCATGGGTCCACCCTATCGTGGACTAAAAGTAAGTACCAAACCGGAAGCCCGGACCACCGACAATGCCGGACGAGTTTGGGTCGATTATGAAATCACCCAACCCCAGCCTATGTCGCGGGTCTTTGGGCCGCTCACCCGCTACAAACTCTATGAGCGTAAGCAGGATAACCGGGATTGGCAAATTGACTTTACGCTTCCGCGAAAGCGTGTTTGGGCCTATCTGCTCGATAAATTTGCAGCCTTCTGCCAAAAATACCCCTTTGATTTTATGCGGGGAGACATGTCGCATGTGCAAATGCGACCGGAAGGTGTACCAACACATCCGGATTCCTATTATGATATCCACCAGGCACTACGCCAGCATATCCGACAACAACGTCCCTGGTTTGGCTATTTCGCAGAGTCTTTTCTAGCCCCGCCAAATACAATGGCTTACGGGGATGAAACAGATCATTTGGAAGCGTCCGAAGCAGAAAGCACCTTAGGTGATCTACAGTCTATGGTAGTGGGCAGTCCGGAATTCATGAAAAACTTTAGTTGGTATGTAAAGCTGGGAGCCACACGCAAATTTGCGCCCAACTTTACCCTCATGACTGCCGATAAAGACGACCCCCGCTTTGACCGTTTTTATCTGGCCGGAAATGAGGCCCGCTTTTTTATTTCCATGTTTCTGACCAACCTGCCTTCCTATATGGGCTTGGGTTTTGAATGCCGGGCACCCCACCATTTGCCTGTACCAAATGAACACTATACCAAGTTATACGTCTTTCATTTAGATGATGGCCCGAAGTCAACAAAGGGACCTTATATATGGGGTCGCAACGGACAGCTATTTTATCAGATCAATCGAATACGTCTGGAAGCCGAAAAACTGTTGCCGGAACTTCAGAATCAGGAAGTAGAATGGATTTGGCCGCCTGCTGAAAACAATAAATTGATTGCTTGGACACACGGGCCTGATCAAAAAAGATTATTTGTGGTTAACCTGGATCTTTCCGTTCCACAAATGAGTAAAAAAATAGCCTGGGGAGATGGTGGGAATATAATGTGTAGATTTAGTACACACCGCCAACAGGAAATACGGGTTAACAAAGCTACGGAAGCCGGACTTCCAATCCCGGACATGCTTCCCGGTGAGTGCATTATTCTGGAAAAATAAACCAAGTACCATGAAGTTGATAAGATCATACCTACTTTTCGGAATACTGTTTCTGGGAAGTATGTTGCATGCACAAGACCGTATTACAGGCCGCTCCTTTGCCACACGATCAGAAGTCATTGCCGTACACGGCATGGCAGCAACCAGTCAACCATTGGCTACCCAGGTTGCGCTGGACATACTAAAAGCAGGCGGAACAGCGGTAGATGCAGCTATCGCTGCCAACGCGACCCTCGGTTTGATGGAACCTACCGGCAGCGGTATCGGGGGCGATCTCTTTGCCCTGATCTGGGATGCTGAATCCAAACAACTTTATGGCTTAAATGCCAGCGGCCGTTCGCCGAAAGGCCTGACCCTGGATTATTTTAAAGAACAGGGCATGAGTAGCATTCCGGCTTATGGGCCCTTACCGGTCAGTATTCCGGGCTGTGTAGATGGTTGGTTTGAAATGCATGATCGATTTGGGAAAATGCCGATGGATAAGGTTCTTGGTCCGGCGATCCAATATGCCCTGGAAGGATTTCCGGTCAGTGAGCTGATTGCGATGTATATGGATCTTTCCTCCCGGCGCTTTAAAAGCTATCCCAATTTTGCGGATACCTATATGCCGAATGGCAGCACAACACCAGCCAAAGGAGAAATCTTTTCAAATCCGGCACTGGCAGCTACCTATGAAGCTCTTGCCAGCGGAGGCCGCGATGCATTTTATGATGGAGCAATGACCAAAGTGATGGTTGACTTCCTGAATGAACAGGGCGGATTTTTTAGCTTGGAAGATTTTTCCAGCCATAAATCAGAATGGGTACAACCTATCTCTTCCAATTACAGAGGCTATGATATTTGGGAGCTGCCTCCCAACGGACAGGGCACAGCCGTGTTGCAAATCCTGAATATCCTGGAGGCTTACGATTTGAACGCCATGGGTTTTGGCAGTGCCGAATATATCCACACTTTCGTGGAAGCCAAAAAACTGGCCTATGAAGACCGGGCAAAATATTATGCTGATCCGGCATTCAATGAGCTGCCGATTGATGCATTGATTTCTAAAGAATACGCTGAAGAGCGTCGGGCTTTAATCAATCCAAATCGGGCAGCCCGTCGCTACGATGCCGGAAATTTAGAGCAGGGTAATACTATTTATATGACCGTTGCAGACCAGTATGGCAATATGGTCTCGCTAATCCAGTCAAATTACCGCGGCATGGGCTCCGGAATGGTCGCTCCGGGTCTGGGCTTTATGTTTCAGGATCGCGGTGAGCTTTTTTCTCTGGAGGAGGGCCACCTGAATGTATATGAACCCGGCAAAAGACCCTTTCATACGATCATCCCCGGATTTGTAACAAAAGATGGGAATCCCTGGATCAGCTTTGGCGTAATGGGTGGTGGCATGCAGCCACAGGGCCATGCACAGGTGTTAATCAACATGATTGATTTTGGCATGAATCTACAGGAAGCAGGCGATGCCCCCAGGGTACAGCACACGGGGTCTTCGCAACCAACAGGAGAGACGATGACCGATGGCGGCAAACTCGTTTTAGAAACGGGATTTGATTATGAGGTTATCCGGGAGCTTATGAAAATGGGGCATCAGGTGGGTTATGACCTCGGATCCTATGGAGGTTATCAGGCCATTCTTCGAGATCCGAAAACAGGCGTCTATTATGGCGCAAGTGAATCGAGAAAAGACGGGCAGGCAGCCGGGTATTAATTTGAAAATCGAATAAACCACTATATGCTGGAGCAATTAGATTTAAACTTTTTAGACAGTCCGGAAACCATCGCATGTTTTCTTTTGAAGATTCCGGATGGTTATGCCCTATTTGAAACCGGTCCACACAGCACCTTTCCGGTATTGCTCAAACTTCTTGCCGAGAAAGGCATAAAGCTGGAGGAAATTAAACATGTTTTTCTCACCCATATTCATCTGGATCATGCCGGTGCGGCCTGGGCATTAGCGGAAGCTGGAGCTAATGTATATGTCCACCCACGGGGCTATCCACATCTGCTGGATCCTTCAAAATTACTGGATTCTGCCCGGCGGATCTATCAGGATCAGATGGATTATTTATGGGGACAGTTTAAGCCTATTCCCGAAGAGCAGCTTTTTGAAGTGGCTGATTTACAGAGCTGGAAATTTGGAGATACCGAAGTTCGGGCCCATTATACGCCCGGGCATGCGGTGCATCATATTGCCTGGCAGGTAGGAGCTGATTTAATTGCCGGGGATGTGGCAGGTGTTCGGATAGGCAAAGGACCGGTCATGCCGCCTTGTCCGCCGCCGGATATCAATCTGGACCATTGGAACGAATCGATTGATCGAATCAGGGAACTGGCACCGGCACGTGTTTGGCTGACACATTTTGGTGTCGTAAAAAATGTAGAAACACATTTGAACGAATTGCAGCAGCGCTTGCAAGATTGGGCAAACTGGATATATCCCTGGTTTGAAAAAGGAACGGCGGCATCAGAGATTGTGCCGCAATTTCAGGAATACGTTAAAAACCAATTGATAGAAGAAGGAATTTCAGGTCAGGAGCTGGAAAAATATGAAAAGGCAAATCCGGCATGGATGAGCGTTGCCGGTTTACTGCGTTATTGGTACAAGAAAACTAACGCGCAATCGAAGTAAGCCTTTTTCCGATATACAGGATATGCTTGACAAGCATTACTTCAGGTAACGAAAACTCAGTATCTTCCTGCTCCATCCGTTCTTCAGTCTGTATCGCACGGCTGTAATCCTCCGGCTGGTCATTTGCGTGACTTGCCAGAAAGATATAAGAACAGAAACTGGCGATAAACAACAGTGCAACCAGGACAGATCGGGTATTCATTTTTTTCATCTTCCAGCGGGTAATTAGAAAGTCACACAAATTTATGTCTTTTTCTACGAAAGCGGCCATAATATTCGACGAAAGTCATTAGAAAGCCGATTAAGAAATCGTCATTGTAATGACAAATATGGGCACACTTTGGTTGCATGAATGTCTGATAAATTGATACCTTAATAAATATTATAAAAAAGCAGTCCAACAGGAGACAGCCTTCAAACGAGGAAAAGTTGTTTAAGCAGGGATATTGGATTTGCAAATTCTTTTTACTTTTACTTCGACCAAAGGATATTTGCCTTATCCGATTTTTCCCCAAAAGACACCAAAAAAGAAATTCCCCGAAAGGGGCTACTTATTTTAATAACCATACAACATCAAAACTGGGACTAATGAAAAGAACGCTTACACTTTTTACAGGGCTTATTGCCCTTTGTTTTGCCATGAACCTGCAGGCACAGGATAACATGGTTTGTACTATTAATTCACCAGGCGGACTAGCGGGTGAGATTGAGGTAGGTCCTCCAGCTGCTGACTTTGGCGGCAATTTACAACCCGGTGAATCAGTAACCGGAGATTTGGCAACTGTTTTTGCCCAAAACTCCATGGGTAATGACAGCATCGCTGTAATGGGATGTGATTCACTTCTCAACGAGGTGGACATTATTGGAAATATTGCTCTTATCCAGCGTGGAAATTGTGATTTTTCTAATAAAGTTCATTACGCAGAGCAAGCAGGAGCAATCGCTGCTATCATCTGTAATCATACTCCTGGTGATGGAGCCATCACCATGGGTGCAGGTACCGGACCTTTTGCAGGATCAATTACAATTCCTTCCGGATTTATTTCCTGGGAAGATTGCCAGGTTATCCTGACCGAAATCGAGAATGGAGGAACTGTTAATCTGACTTTAAGCGTCCCTACATTCTACGATGACTTCCATGCTTACTCTTACCACACGCCGCTGGCACATGCAATCCCAATGGATGATATCCAGATCAATTTGGTAAACTCCTCTGGTTCTGATGCGTCAAACGTAGATATTTCTGTTGATATTACGGATCCGAATGGTGATGTAGTTACATTGACTGAAACAATTGAGACGTTTTTAAATGGAGCAGATTCAACGCTATCATTTGATTCTTACACGCCGGCTATGTTGGGTACCTATTCAGTTCGTTTTTACAACACACTGAACGCAGATGAAATCTTAGACAATTTCGTTATTACTGAAAACACCTTTGCACCTGACCGTGGGGAAGCCTATGGCACTGCAGGTCCTTCTGCAGCTCAATTTAGTACAAACGGTGGCTATAACTACTACTATGGTACCCTTTCCTTAACTGGATCTGACCCGAATACAGTAGCAACGCATTGTGTATTTGGACTAAGCAACGCGGCTGAAGTATTTACCGGTAACCCGACCTACGATATCATCAACGTGGTTCTTTATGACACAGATGTTGATAATGACGGAGTACTTGACTGGTCCGGAGGAACAGGCGAAAGCTTTGATGATTTGACTCCTGTTGCGATTGGTTCTTACCCAATTACAGGAAACGAGTTACCAGATGAGTTTATCAGCGTGCCGCTGACAACCTTTACAGGATCTCCTTATCAATTGCTTCCGGATCACTCTTATACTGTTTCTATTCAGTATAATGGTAGTGTAGATGAGGCATTTACGCCGCCTGTATTCGCATCAACAAGTGACCTAAACTACTTTGCCTATTTCACTTGCCTATACCTGGATAACACCCTGTATAATGGCGGCTGGGCTGGCGAAACTGTAGTTTGTCGGTTGATTATTGACAATATGATCCTTGGTACAGACAACCTGGAAACACTTGACGGTACTGCACAGATTTCTCCAAATCCAGCTTCTGATTTCATTAATCTGGAATTGAATCTGAATGAAGCAGCAGAAGACGTGCGGGTTGATATCTTCAACTATACCGGCCAACTACTTCAATCTCGCGACCTTGGAAAAGTAACCAATGGTGTATTTGAATTTGATGTAACTGGTATGGCTTCCGGCCTGTACTTCATGTCTATTAAGACCTCTGTAGGTTATCAGTCACTTTCTTTTACTATCGCTGACTAAGAGTATGTTGGGGATTTAGTAATCGGGCTGCAAGAGGCATTAAAT
>JAGQWR010000069.1 GCA_020437105.1 Saprospiraceae bacterium | reverse complement strand
TTTGTTGCACCCTCGATAGCTATCGGGGCGCCGACGCTAAGGCGTCGCCTACGCCTGCCTGCTTTTGGCTTGCGCTGGCAAGGCAGGCAGGTTTTGCGCCTCATTGACAACCACATTGGCTTCGCGCTAACTTTCCCAACTGAGCGAAGCGAACTCACAACCGAAGGGCGTAAACCACTTCGTTTCGGGTATAGCAGAGAACGGATCAGTATTGCTCTTATTTACAACCAATAGTTATCTCTTTTTTTAACCAACTTTTATCCGCTTTGGAAATTTAATTCTTCTTTCTTTTATCTCTTAACTTAATGGGGTTGATGCTCTGTTAGCGGTTCGGCTTCTTTCTTTTATTCATATTTAATTTCAAGATAATGATAAACTTCATCATCCCTCTTTATTCCATCCCATTCTAATCCATTTATTTTGTAGAATTTATAAATCGTATCCCAATCAATCTCAAAGAATTTTTCTCTTGTTTTGTTTGGAATTGAAAACTCTTGTTTAATTACTTCTGTAACTCCCCAATTATCCATTAATCGTATCATCGATTCTTCTCCAAATTTCAGCTCACTCTGAATTATTGATAATACCAATTTTCCATTCTCAAATTTTGCTAATCTCCCGTCTCCACAAGTAGATTGATAGTATCCTAATAGGATTTCAGTTTCTAATTCTTCTGAAAGTCTCCTTAATAATTCGTCATGAAAGTACATAGTGAACTCATTGTTGAGGTTTATTTCCACCCAAGACTCATTGTAATTCTTAGATAAGAGTATCGCATCACTTCCATTTTTCCAGTATCTCCAATCTTGTTCAACGGTATCTACTTCTTCATTAACAACTTTGTAGTATTTGCCAATGAGTTGTTTTACTCTCTCAATACTATCATTCTTTATATCAGCTTTTGAGAACGTTCCCATTTTTTTGTTTTTTCTTGCTGACCGCTAACGTGTAGCTACACGCAGGTGGCGCGTTTAGCGCCACTTGTCGTTGTAGCTTTTGTTCTCAGCTTTATTTATTTTAAGTCTTCAATTTTTTTCTTTAATCCAATATTGGGATTTAATAACATTGCATCTTCAAAACAGTCTTTTGCAAATAGTTTATAGTCATTCTTTAAATACCATTCACCAACGTGCTTATGCAAGTCTGCACTTTTTTGCGGGCTACATCCTCTGGCAAATAATCTAAGATAGTACAATGAATTTTCAATTTCTCCTAGTTCTTCATAAAGTTGTGAAATCCATTGAAATGGTATGTGCATATCCTTTAAAAGCATATGTGAACTATAATTTTTGTAAGCTTCAATTGCTTCTTCTTTTTTCCCGTTTTTAACTAATTTCCGACCCTCAAAGTAGTAATGTTGACGATTTTGCACATCTCCTGGATGTTTTTGTGTTGTATATTTTCTATTTAAGATTGAGATTGCTTGTCCCGTATAATTGACATTTCTTTTACCTATATCTTGTTGCATAAGTAAAGAGACTAGTGAAGTGTACTCGCCAATATTTTCTTCTATAGTTTTTCCGTTAACCTTAGTTAAGTTTTCTCCAACAATTTTCTTAAAATCATCCGCAATTTGCTTGATTTGAAATGTAATACTATCCCATACTGTATCTTCAAGAATAATAACATTTGACTTTTCTCCGTAAGTATTTACTAAGGAACCAAATGGATTCTTTTTTGCACTATGAATTTCCTCAATCGAATAAAAAAATACAATAAATTCACAAAGGAAAAAAATATTAGGTTTTTTCCACTCATCTGAAGTTAAAACAAATGTGCCATCAGTTTCATTGAATTCTTCTTTGGTGAATACATTGAATGCAAACGATGAGGCTTGTTCTATAGTTTTATCAATTTTTGATTCATATAAGTATTCATGAATAGTTTTTCGTAATCTTTCTAACTGGTCACTTGATAAAAGAATAGAATTCTTATCATGCTCAAAATCAAAGCTGAGTCTATAGACTATTGAATAAAAATAAATAAGGAAATCATTATCGTTAACTCTATTGAACTCTTTGTATTTTATACCTAACTCATTTGTCAGTTCTTTGTAGTTAGAATTGAATTTACCTTCCCTAAATTTTTGAACCAATTCAGGTGCCAATTTACTTTCAAGATGACCAAGTTTTTTCTCGCATGTTGGGCAAAAAATATAATCTCTTTTATAATGATTTTCTTTAATTTCTGTACTTGTATTTCTTAAATTATCTCTCCCATAAAATTCATCAATTTCTCCTTTTTCATACTCAATCTTGAAAGAATGCTCTGAATAGTGTTTCCCTACACATGGTTGTATTAAGCTTGCTGGAACTATATGAGAACCAGTTTCAGTGGAATTATCCGAAAGGCATATTAAACATTTGTCATTTATTGATCTTTTGGATTTACTCATTTTTTTTAATTTTTGTCGAGTAGGCAAGGGGAGTTTCACCCCAAGCCTCTCACAGAACCGTACGTGATAGTCTCCCATCATACGGCTCTTCATGTACGAGGATTAGGCAGTGTGGTAGCCCTTTCGCCAGTGATAGAAAAGCATAGGCTTCTCTATGGCTAAATTACGCAAAAAACGACTCGCCTTTCGCATCGACTTACCAAAACGTTTGTATCGTCGGCAGACCCATTTGGCCAAGCGATCGTTCAGACTTCCCATCGCTCGCATCAGCAAACGAGGATTGAACATCCCGAAGTGATTGACCCAACCTGCTATCAGCGGATTGAGTGCTTTAGCTACTTCCTGAACTGTTCGCCTCGTCCATCTGTGGAAGGCTAAGTCTTTCAGACGCTGACAAAATTTACGCTCACTTTTTATACTTACGCCACAATCGAAGGTTGTGAATAGACGTCCTTCTAAGCCTACGTTGGTGCGTGGCTTGAAGGTGTAACCCAGAAAATCGAACTTTACTTTATTGTAAACAGATCGACGATTGTCGCGCTTACAAAATACAATTTGGGTCTTTTCCTCATTCAGTTGCAGATCGCATATTTCGAGCCTGCGCCTTATCTCATTTCGGAGATGGCACGCCTCTTCGTAACGGTTACAATGCACGATTACGTCGTCTGCATATCTGACAAACTTGATTGTTGGGTGTTCTTGCTCTAGCCATCTGTCCAGTGCATAATGCAGATACAGATTGGCCAGTAACGGACTAATGACACCGCCTTGCGGAGTTCCCCTACCCTGCCGATAACGTAGTTCTCCGTCTTCGCCTTGTATCCCCGCGCTCAACCATCTATTGATCAGTGCTCTGATCCAGGGCTCCCTTACATGTCGGTCTAAGGCCAGGTTAAGCTTCTCGTGCGATACGTTGTCAAAGAACGCAGCTATGTCCATGTCGATTACCCAGCCGTGATGCCTTACATTGTGTTGCACCTCTTTCAGGGCTCCAAACATCCCTCGTTTAGGTCGATAGCCCCAAGAACTGGGACTAAAGATGTCTTCAAGGTCTGCCTCAATATAAGTCTTGATCACTTGCTGGACTATTCGATCTCCTACCGTCGGGATGCCCAGATAGCGGACTTTGCCATCTGTCTTGGGTATTCCCTTTTCTCTAACCGCAGGAGGAAAATAGCTGCCGGAACTCACTCGATTCCATAGCGTATAAAGATTAATCACAAGCTTACTTTCAAAGTCTTTCAGACTCTGACCATCAACTCCGTGACTACCTTTATTGCGCTTTACCTTCTTGTAGGCATCTAAAAAGTGTTTTATACTCAACGATATTCCTCTTGTCTCATACCAATCGGTCTTCCTCACGCATTTACCGCTATGGCGAGTTGTCGAACTTGGCGAGACTTGTACATGCTTGCCCCTTCGCTCCAGTGCCATTACAACACCTTCATTACTACTACGAGCAAGTCCGCCACCATTACTAAGCTTCCGATATTCGCCTCGCCGACTTTCTTTCGACTTGTGCTTTCCCTTTAACATCTTAGTAATGGCTTCCTCTGTTCCATAAATAAGCCTGGATAGAAATCATGCCTCCTTTATGCCACCCGCCGAGCGCTAACATACAGGTCGCCGCAACTCTTAAATCCTCCGGCAGCAATAAACCGGCAGTTTGGACGGGGTTTGCGTTGTCTTGACACTTCATCAGAGGTTCATTTTCATTCATCTTTTCTATCCTTACTTGATCTGTTCAATCAGACCTTTTCCCTAACGCTCAGTACCAGTCCGTTACCGTCTCAGCACCTTAGGGTAGTTTGTAGGTTCCGCCTGTTCAGCACCTACGGAGGGCCCGCCTCTATCTTATTTACAGCATTGGTTTCCGAATTTTGTTGAATTAATCAATCGTTCGGTCTCCGGTCAGAGCACACATGACCGACAACGTTTCGGCTATGTGCCGTGGCGGGCTTTTGCCCGACATGGACATATAGCCATTGTTGGCAGCTGCCTTCATTCTATTTCAAAAATTGCTTTTTCATCTTCCTCAAATGAAATTTGGAATTTCAATGTTTCTCCAAACCCCTTTTTATAGACTTCTTTAATTGAATATTCAATATCTGAATAGTTTTCTTCTTTGTAAGAATGCCACAAAGTAGCTACATGACCTTCTTTGTTTCGGAAGACCTTAGCAATTTTTAATCCTTTCAATAAATTACTGTCACATTCGATTATTTCCTTTAAATTATCAATCAAGCTACCTAATGTGTAAGTATCTCTTTCATCGTAATCCTCAATAGAAACGTCAAAATATTTTTTGGGCTTTCCAGGATTTTTAACTCCTCTTTTTACTTTATTAATGCAATAATTATTTTTGAGATATAGCGATTTCAATAATAATTCTGCTCCTATTCCAAGATAAAGTCGTTTTTGAATATTCCTTCCCATTAATTTTATGTACTCGTGAATTTCAATATCCTTCTTTTTTAAATTTGCTGCTGTCTTAAAATAATAGTCAGCCATAATTTTGAATGGTCGCCAATCTTCTTCTTTGAATAGCTTGGCATATTGATTTTTAATTTCTTGTTCGATAGTCATTAGGCTGCTTTTTTACCTTTAATTTTAAAAACAATCTCAATTCCCGTTAAGAAAGCTATTGTCCTCCAATTTTTCCCTAATTCGACGCTTAGTTCATGGCTTTCTTTATTTCTGAAATCTCTCAACAAGTTAGTTAAATTATATTCGTGTTCAGATAGGAAATTTTCAGATTTTGCGAACTCAACTATTTTGAAAAATTTTATACGCTTCTTTTTCATCTCAAATTCAGTTTTATCTGTAAATTTTCCTTTTAACATTTCTGGGGCAAATTTATCTTTAAGTAAATTCTCAATTATTTTCGCTAATGAGGCAATTGCTTTTGTTTCCATTTTTTGTTCTATCAAGTTCAAAACGTCCAAAAGTTCTTTTGCAACTTTGTTATCTAAATCTTCATATTCAAGAACTAATTTTTCTAATTGAGCTTTAATTTCTGTTGGTATTTCCTTTGCGATTTTCAGGTATTCTCGAATTAGTTTTAGTCTGTCTTTTTTTAACGCTTCGTTTTCCTCATTTAATCGCTTTTTTTCATCGAGTTCCATTGAAAGCCATATCAATAGAATTATAAAAATCACTCCTCCTCCAATTAATAAATGGTCTTTTTTCATTTTTTCATTTTTTTTGGTTGCTGCCAACGGGAGTCCCGGCAATAACCCTATTTTCAGCCAATTCCGGGGCATTGTAAGGCCTTCTCCCGACTGATTATTTGTTCTCGTAATTTACGGAAACGAGATATCGTGCTGATTTTGGGCGCCATGTCGACCATAGTAGGCACAAAAACACAAAAAAGAAGCTCCGAAGCTGTTCCTGCAGCTTTTTCAGCCCTAAAATCTGGGTGGCACGCAAAAGATTGTAAGCTATCGCTGCTAATCGATATTCACTTTCCACCTTTGTTTTCCCTTTTACCACCGAGTGGGTCATGCCCCATTGTCGTTTCCAGGTGCCAAAGATGTGCTCGATGATCTCCTGCCTGGTTCGATAAAAATCGCGGTAGCGAGCTACCCGCCGATCGTTTCGTTCAGTGTAGGCCTGGTGGATGG
>JAGQWR010000068.1 GCA_020437105.1 Saprospiraceae bacterium | reverse complement strand
CGCGAAGCGGAGGATCAACGAGGTATTTTGAGTTTAAAAATCAGCGTTCAAAATGAGAATAATTGGTGAAATCCCGCATCTCCGTTTGAAAATAACGGTATTTCAAATGAATGAAAAGCTCTCTATAAAACTGGAAGATGGCCTGTTAGAGCAGATTTATAAATTCCGAAAGGGGGAGGGCATTGAACTATTGGAAGATGCTAAACGATTTTGCACACCCACCTTTTTGCAGTCTGTGGAATCCATCTTTAGAGCGATGAATGAAAATCGTTTTAAGAACCTGACTCCCTCCGCTTCTGCGTCTGATAACGAATTTGATCAGATCATTTAAAATTTGTAGGTCAGCGTATTTTGTATTGAATAAATCCTGCTGGGCAAATCTGGTACCTCTTCCTTAAGCCGTGCGTCAAAAGTTATGGAAAAGGAGACAACCAGACTCAAGCGTTGATTTATGGCCACTTGTAGGGCCGTTTTCGACGAAAGTCGGAAAGTGGAAAAATCATTGAGGAGTGGTTGAAAATAGGTAGTCCCGGAGAGCATCAGACTTTTAACAGGATTGATTTGAAACGAAACATAAGAACTCATCCGTTGATCCCGATGGATGATACTTGTATCTGAAATTTCTTCGTATTCATACATGTAGGATAAACCAAAATAGGCTACACTGTTTTCCCCATGCAGAAGCTGTAATCTGGGGCCGGTACCCAATAAACCTCTGAAGAGAATCCGTAGTCGCTCATTGTATTGTATTTGTCCGTAGGCCTCCCAGGTAAAAATATCTGAAAGTGCTCTGTTGTAGCGCACATGCATAAATCCGTCATTCACAAAACTATTATCGCCCGCTCGGACCAGATTATAGTTTAGCAGCAGCAGATAATCTGTTTTGGGTCGAAGCCATTCTAATTGGGCATTTCCGTGAACCGTCAATACGGTAGATCCATTATCTACAATATTCAGGCCGGCTCCTAATTTGCCGAAAAGGCCTGTGGTGTCTGATAAATTTCCCCGCCGTGCCTCTATATTTACAATTTGGGCAAAGGCCTGGTTTGAAAAGCCGGCTAAGGCCAGAACCAGAAAAAGAACGGATCGAAAAAGGCGAAGCATCTAAGACAAAATTTTCTATAAACCTGTACTATCCAGCTTGCATTGAATAAAGCCGCAGAGTACCTCGAGGGAGGAATGGTAGGACAGATTATTATTTATGACAATATCCGCATCTTCCCGAAAAGGGAGGATATATTGCTCAAAGGTTGGCAGCACGTGTTGTTCATATCGATAAAGGACATCTTCCAGGGGGTAATTTCGCTCAATCTGGTCTCGCTTGATGCGCCGGATAACCTTTAAATTTTCTTTGGCATGAACAAATACTTTCAAATCGAGCAATTCCCGAATTTTATCCAGGTAAAACACAAACAACCCTTCTAATATGAAGATAGGAGCAGGCTTAAAGGTGATGATGCCAGGCTTGGATTTTTCATTGTTGAATGTATATTCCTGCCGGACAATGGTTTCTCCGTTCAGCAATCCCTGGATATCGCGTAAAAATGCCTGGTGATCTATCGACCCGGGGAGATCAAAATTGCGTACCCCTTTGGGGTCCAGTATTTGTTCCTCCCTTGGCCGATAATAATCGTCCTGAGAAACAATACAGAGTTCCTGCTCGCTAAAGCGGACGCGAAGATCCCGGATAAAGCTGGTTTTCCCGGATCCGCTACCCCCCGTAATGCCGATTAAGTATGCCATTTGTAATTGTTCAAACTGGGCAAATTTAGAAAATTCGCTTTACTTAACCGTTTTAGCGAAAGGCTTTCTCCCAGTCATTTCGGGAAAGCTCCCATACTTTGCCTATTTCCATCGCCGGTAACTGCAAGGCTCCAATTTGAACACGGATGAGCCGGAGAACGGGAAAACCTATAGCTGCACACATCCGGCGCACCTGCCTGTTTTTTCCTTCAGTCAGCCTCAGTTCAATCCAACTGGTAGGAATTGTCGCCCGGTACCGCACCGGCGGATCGCGATCAGGCATATCCGTTGGCTTGATCAACTTGGTTTTAGCAGGCTGACAGTGGTGAGGTTTTCCCTTAATGTGAATGGTGATCCCGGAGTTCAGGGCCTGGATAGCAGCCGGCGTTATACTGCCCTCCACTTGTACCCAAAAGGTACGAGGATGTTTTCTGGAAGGACTTAACAAGCGGCTGTTTTCCTCTTTTTTGTCCGTAAGCAGAACCAGTCCTTCACTATCCATTTCCAAACGTCCCAGCGGATAGACATCTCTGGGAAATGCCTGAAGATCCCCTAAGACCTTGTGATCCGGAGCTTCCCGGGTAAATTGACTCAGGAAACCGTATGGCTTATATGCTGCGTAGAATGGCATGATTATACATTGAACAGGAAGTGCATGACATCGCCGTCACCCACCACGTATTCTTTTCCTTCAATTGACATCTTTCCTGCTTCCTTAACTGCTTTTTCAGAGCCTCTACTTACAAATTCCTGGTATTTGATAACCTCTGCCCGTATAAAACCTTTCTCGAAATCGGTGTGGATAACACCTGCCGCCTGTGGTGCTTTCCAGCCTTCCATGATGGTCCAGGCGCGTACTTCCTTGACACCGGCTGTAAAGTAGGTGATCAGCTTAAGCAGTTTGTAAGATGCGCGAATCAATTTATTTACACCTGCTTCCTCCAGTCCCATGTCCTGGAGAAATTCTTCTCTTTCTTCTTTGGTCTCCAGTTGGGCAATATCAGACTCTATATCAGCACTGATTAGAATAACTTCTGCATCTTCAGATTTGATGAATTCCTGGAATTTTTTGGTGTGATGATTGCCGTCAACCACACTTCCTTCATCAACATTGCAAACATAAAGTACCGGCTTCGCTGTTAGAAGGAATAATTCTTCCAACATGTTTTGTCCTTCCTCATCCAACTCAAGGGTACGCGCCGGTTTGCCGGCATCCAGGTGCAATTTGATCTCTTTGGCAAGCTCAAGTGCACGTAAATCTTCTCTTTTTCCGGTTTTAGCCTGTTTTTGGTACTTATCGTATCGCTTATCCAGCGTTTCAATATCCTTTAACAGCAATTCCATATCGATGACCTCCTTATCACGTACCGGATCTACAGCGCCGTCAACATGAACCACATTGTCATCTTCAAAACAACGCACGACATGGACGATTGCATCAACTTCTCTGATATTGGCCAAAAACTGATTGCCCAGTCCTTCTCCTTTGCTGGCTCCTTTGATCAACCCGGCGATATCGAGAATCTCAATAGTCGTTGGTTGAACCCGCTGTGGATTCACTAATTCAGAAAGTTTATCTAAGCGAGGATCAGGTACGGTGATGACACCAATATTAGGATCTTTTGTTGCAAAGGGGTAGTTTGCTGCCAGCGCTTTAGCTGATGTCAGTGCATTGAAAAGGGTTGATTTACCCACATTCGGAAGTCCGACAATACCACATTTTAAGGCCATAAAACTGTTCGTATTTTTTAGAAGCCGCAAAGATAAGTATTATGCCCGTCTGATTACGGACTAATATGGATTTTTAGCCGGATTGCGTATTGATCAGGTGCTTATCGTACATTTGTGCTTCACCAAGCATCCCTTAAGTTGAATTTTTTAGCCCACATGTACCTTTCCTGCCGGGACGATCAATTGTTTATCGGCAATTTTTTAGGGGATCTGTTGAATTTGCGGGAAACGCGGGCCTTACCTGCGCCCATAATGGAAGGTGTGACGCTGCATCGAGCTATCGATAGTTTTACAGATTCACATCCCAAGGTTCTTGCCGGAAAAAAGGTCTTATATCCGGCTTTCGGAAAATATGCTTCTGTTGCCCTGGATATCTTTTTTGATTACCTGTTGGCTAAAAATTGGAAACTGTATTCTGAAGAAGCATTAGAGTCGTTTATCGAAGGGTGTTATGTAACGCTGGAAGCAAGAAAGTCCTGGATACCGGAAAAAGTCCATCCCCGGGTCGAAGGCATGTTAAAAGGGCGATTCCTCCACCAATATATCGACTGGCCGGGCTTAGAGCGTACATTTAAACGGGTACAGCACATTATGTCACATCCCGAATACTTTGAAAACCCAATACCGCCGCTACGGGAACACGAAGCATTTCTGAACGAAATGTTCCTTCAGTTTTTTCCTGACCTCGACAAACATGTCCAACAGTATTGCGACTGTTAAGGCCTGGGCTTATCCCTCAAAATGTAAGGAAATAGTCAGTGTTCTTGACAGAATTTTTTCCAGGACATTCGCTTCTTCCAACCTGTTATCAAACAACAGGATATTGCCTAAGCCGTGTGAAAACTTAATTTCCGGCGAGAAAATGAAATAGGGAAAAAAGAACTGGGCACCGGCGCCAATTTCAAAAGCAAAATCGGTAGGCGCAATTTTCACGAGATCCTCTGCCTGGTTTGAGCGGCTGTCACTGGCTACATCAAAGGAATATTTTACGCCACTGATTACAAACAACCGCATATCATTAAAGGGATCCGATTTGTATCGGATGTGAAAAGGCATTTCCACAAAAACAGATTCAATAGGTCTGCTGTATGCAGGTCTTGTGTTATTTGGTGTGGCATAGTTTATTCTTCGTTCCGTAAAAGACAGGGTAGGGAGGAAGCGAATATCAAAATAATTACCAATTTTTAGGTTTGTGACGATTCCCAGGTTGAATCCCGGTCCACGAACAGATTCTACCACGCTGATGCTGTCATTTAAAATGAAGTCCTTGCTTTGCAGTACTTTATAATTGGCTGTATTATAAGCAAGCGTTATCCCAAAATAATAGGGTTTAGCCTGGAAGTCGCTGAAATTATAATTCCCTTTACCACCCAATTGGGCCAAAACAGGCATGCTAAGCAATAAAATGCCAGCTACTAGAAAGATAAATCGGTTGTTTTTCATATTATTTTTCAGCATGGTAAATAGTACAAATCCCAATTGTAAGCGGCTTATATGTAGCCTTTTTAAATCCGGCCTGTTCCAGCCGCGTAATGAAGTCCGGTCCATCCGGGAAAGCTTGTACAGACTCATATAAATAACTATACGCCCGTGGATCCTTTGAGGTCAGCCGTCCGATAAACGGCAGAATGTATTTAAAGTAACCGTTGAACAACTGTTTGAACGGAAAAATTCTTGGCCGCGAGAACTCCAATACAACGACCTCGCCGCCACTCCGAAGTACCCGATTGATTTCTTTTAACCCTTTATCCAGGTTCTCAAAATTTCGAACCCCAAATGCAACGGTGCAGGCATCAAAGCTATTGTCTTGAAAGAGCAGCTTTTCGCTATCTCCGGACTGAAGTTCAATTTGTTTGTCTAATTGAAGCTTGGCGATTTTCTTTCGACCTATCTCAAGCATTTCATCTGATATGTCCACACCAATAATTTCAGGACAATTAAGTTGCCGCTTCGCTTCCAGTGCGAGATCAGCTGTACCCGTAGCCACATCAAGCAGGCGCTGGGGAGCGAGGGGTTTCAAACAGGCAATAGCCTTCTTTCTCCAGCGCTTGTCAATTCCCAGGGATAACAAACGGTTCAGGAGGTCATAATAGGGCGCAATGTTGTTAAACATGGTAGAAACCTGTTCTTTTTTGCTCCCTTCCTGATTATAGGGGGTTACCGGAATGGCTTTTTGATTTTCTTCCTTCATAATTTGAGGCGCAAAGATAGAAAACTACTTCTGTCGAGCTTTGAAAAGTAGATTGAAATTGGGAACCAATGCCGGACGAATGGATTTTGATTCCTGAAAACCGGGGACTTGTACTTGTTTTCGTTCCAACATAGGAACCCCGGAAACACGTGTGATCAGCCAGCTAAGAGTGGTCGGACCCACTATGCTAATCCACCACATACCAGCAGGAGTACTCATCAGGAAGATGCCCCACCAAAGGACAATCTCTCCAAAATAATTTGGGTGCCTGGATAAGTTCCAAAGCCCGCTGCTAAGTATTTTCCCGCTGTTGGCGGATTGCTTTTTAAACCGATATAATTGAAAATCTGCGATCGACTCCCACAGAAAACCAAATAGAAATACCAGGGCGCCAATCCAGTAAAGCAAGCTAAAATCAGAAAGCCCTTTCCATGCTGTGACCAGGATCGGCAGGCAAATGAGGTATAAAAAGAATCCCTGTAGCAGAAAAACGCGGGTTAGTGATTTTTGAAAAGCGCTGGAACCCCATTCTTCCCGCCAGGCCTTATACCGCCAATCCTCTCCGGATCGGAGTTTGTTGCGAAAATAAATGTGCAGTGATAATCGAAAAGCCCATAAAGTAACCAAAATGGCCATTAAAAGCATAGGACTTTCCGGGCTGTATATATAGGCAGCCCAGCTACTTAATACGAACCCAATCCCCCAGCCAACATCTGCTAATCCGTTATCCTGCTTTTGCCAGGCAATCCCAAACCAGCCCAATTGATTGAGTAATATGAGAAAAAAGACTACCAAAAATATGGAAACGGGAAGCTCCATTACTCTTCTATTTTGAAAGTTTGATCCGCTCAAAAACGGCATTCGCTGAAAAGCGCAAAACAAGTTAAAGCTGGATAACAAAACAGTTGCTTTGTAGTTTAGCTTTTCTGTAAATCCTGCATCCTTTTTTGTAACTTTGCATGGTTAATTTTAACCCGAATTTTTGAGCCGTTTGATCTCCTGCAAAGGGATCTGAATTACTACTTCCGGCTTTCACAGTAAAAAGATTACATGGCATCAGGACAACGGATTATTCCGGTAAATATTGAGGACCAAATGAAATCGGCTTACATCGATTATTCGATGTCGGTTATTGTTTCCCGAGCCTTGCCGGATGTGCGTGATGGATTGAAACCGGTACACCGAAGGGTGCTATTCGGTATGCACGAATTAGGTCTGGTATATAATAAAGCCCATAAAAAATCTGCCCGTATTGTAGGGGAGGTTTTAGGTAAGTACCACCCCCATGGAGATTCTTCTGTATATGATACCATGGTTCGGATGGCGCAGGACTGGTCTTTGCGCTACCCACTGGTCGATGGACAGGGAAACTTTGGCTCCATGGATGGTGATAGTCCGGCAGCCATGCGTTATACCGAGGCCCGACTCAAACGTATTTCAGACGAAATGCTGTCGGATATCGGCAAAGATACGGTCGATTTTGCGCTAAACTTTGATGATACACTCGAAGAACCTACAGTACTTCCATCCAAGATTCCCAATCTGCTGATTAATGGAGCTTCTGGTATTGCAGTAGGTATGGCCACAAATATGATGCCCCACAATTTGCGGGAAGTCATTGAAGGGATTAAGGCTACGATCGATAACCCCGACATTAGTCTGGATGAGTTGATGAACTATATCAAAGCGCCTGACTTTCCGACCGGTGGTATTATTTACGGAATGGGTGGTGTAGTCGAAGCCTTTCGCACAGGCAGAGGCCGTGTTGTTGTACGTGGTAAATCGCGTATCGAAACAGACAATTCCGGACGAGAGACGATTATCATTACCGAAATACCTTATCAGGTTAATAAAGCCAATCTGATTATCAAGGTAGCAGAGTTGGTTAATGATAAAAAGATTGAAGGCATCCGGGATATCCGTGATGAATCTGATCGCAACGGACTCCGAATTGTCGTGGAGGTGAAACGCGACTACATGGCGAATGTCGTGTTGAGTAAGTTATATAAATATACGCCACTTCAGTCCTCCTATGGAGTTAATAATGTAGCCTTAGTAAATGGTCGCCCAGAGACACTGAATCTGATTGACCTGATCCGGGAGTTTATCAGTTTCCGGATTGAGGTTATTGTGCGCCGTACGCGTTATGAGTTACGTAAAGCGCTGGATCGTGCTCATATTTTGGTTGGTTTGCTCATTGCACTGGATTATATTGATGCTGTTATCACTCTGATTCGGGCATCTACAAATCCCGAAGAAGCACGTTTAGGCCTGATGCGTGGTGACTTTATTGAAGATAAAGAAGCCTTTTGGGCCAAGTTTAAAGATCTGATCGAAACTCGGACCGATGAGCAGATTCCGGAAGCCGAAAATGTGCTTACCGAAATTCAGGCGAAAGCCATTCTCGATTTGCGTTTGCAAAAATTGACAGGTCTGGAGCGTGATAAGATTCGTGCAGAATTTGAAGAATTGCAAGCTGAAATCGCCCATTTATTAGCGATCCTGGACAGTGATGAACTTCAGCGGGGCATTATCAAAGAGGAATTGACAGAGATTGACGAGCGTTTTGGTGATGATCGCAGGACTGAAATCAGTTTCTCTGATGCAGATATCAGTATTGAAGATATGATTCCGGACGAAGATGTAGTTGTTACCATTTCGCATCTGGGTTATATAAAACGTACTCCGGCTGCAGAGTACAAAATTCAGAATAGAGGCGGCCGCGGGTCCCTGGGAAGTAAGACGCGGGACACCGATTTTATTGAACATATTTTCGGAGCCAACAACCACGCATATTTACTGCTCTTTACTGAAGAAGGAAAATGCCATTGGATTCGGGTCTATGAGATTCCGGAGGCAAATAAAACTTCTGGCGGGCGGGTTATTCAAAATTTGCTGTCTATCCCGAAAGAGGATAAGATTAAGGCCTATATTATTATAAAGGACCTGACGGATAAAGAATATTGTGATAATCACTTTATTATGTTCTGTACCCGGAAGGGAACCATCAAGAAAACACCCGTTGAAGCCTTCACCCGTCCGCGGGCAGGTGGTATTATTGCCATCACAGTTAATGAGGGTGACCAACTTTTGGAGGCCCGATTAACTACAGGTGACTCGGAGGTATTCCTGGCTAATCGAAAAGGAAACGCCATTCGTTTCTCTGAATCAAAAGTTCGCTCAATGGGTCGTACAGCTGCAGGTGTGCGTGGTATGGCACTCGATGGTGAGGACGATGCCATCGTCGGGATGGTCTGTATTGACATTCATGAAGAGGGACAAACTATTTTTGTAGTTTCTGAAAAAGGAAACGGAAAGCGATCGGATTACCTGGATTACCGTTTGACCAATCGGGGTGGTAAAGGGGTCCGAACGATGACTGTTACTTCAAAAACCGGACAGGTGATCGCGATCAAAGGCGTACGTGAAGATGAAGATTTAATGATCATGACCAAATCAGGGATTACTATTCGAATGGCTGTTGAAGACCTTCGGGTTATGGGACGGGCCACTCAAGGCGTTCGGGTGATCCGCATTGATGAGGATGATGAGATAGCTGATATTACGGTACTCTCTGATGCAGGAGAAGAGGATCAATTGGATGGAGAGGAGGCAACGGATGCTGTAGCTGATGAAGATGAAAATGTAGGCGATTCTGCGGAAGCCCCTGAAGATTCTTCAGAAGATTAACACATTATTAACCTCCGTTTGACTACTTTTTTCGTCTTAACAAGCGGAAACTTAGAACAATACGTTCTACCAAAACATTCTAGACTTGAATATGAATATTAAATTGTCAATCATGAAGAAGTTGTTTTTTAGTTTGATTTCCATGTTGCTAATCGCAAGCGTTTCGTTTGCGCAAGACGCATCGAAAGACCTTAAAAAGGCCACGCGTGCTTTAGGAAGTTACCATCTGGATCCAACTAATAACCTCTCCAAATTGGAGGAAGCTAAAGAATTAATCGATGGAGCGATTGGTTCAGAGCTTATTAGTGGAACTGCCGGTGCCTGGATTGCACGTGGGGAAATCTATAATGCCTTAGTTGCTAAAGAAGTGAATCAGTTACTTACTGGTTTAGTTATCGAGGATTCAAACTACAAATTACCGGAAGATATCACAAAAACGGCAAATGTTGCTGTTACCTCTTTTACCAAAGCATTAGGTCTGGCCGAGAAAAAGCCCGAAACCAATGATGCGTTAAAAGGCTTGTCAGAATCAGCATCATATCTGAATTCCATTGGGAATGATTACCTGCAAAAAAGTAACTATCAAATGGCTTATGAGCCATTGAATGCAGTATTGGATATCAATAAGACGGTTACAGCTGCTGGTGCAGATCCCGTTTTGACCACTGCAGACGATGTGAGTAACACTAAGTATGTTGTTGCATATTGTGCATCCCTTGCTGGTAAAGAAGCTGAATCTAAGCGCATTTTCAAGGAATTGATTGATGAAGATTATCAAGAAGCAGGAGTTTATGCTGCCTACATCAATTTGTTGATGAAAGAGGAGGGGAGTAATGCACAGGTTGAGGCCGTACTTGAAAAAGGCAAAAAAGTATTTCCGGGTAATACCGAATTACTCTTCGCTGAAATCAACTACTACCTGCGTCAGAATCGCTTAGAGGAACTTGTTGATAAGCTGCAAATTGCTATTGATAAAGAGCCTGAAAATCCAACGCTGTACTCTACGCTTGGTAATGTATATGATCAGCTGTTCCAGAAAGAGCTGGAAGCAGGGCACCCGGAGCAGGCAAATGCTAACTTCGAGGCTGCATTGGGTTATTACAATCAGGCTGTAGCGAAAGATTCTGAATACGCCGAAGCTATTTATTCTATTGGTGCCCTTTACTTCAATAAAGCTGCCGCTGTTTCGAAAGAAATGATTTCAATGGAAGATGATTACAGCCGGGAGGGGATCAAGAAGTATGAAGGTTTAAAAGCGGAAATGATGAATCTTTTTGATCAGGCACTTCCTTTCTTCGAAAAGGCTGAAAAAATGGATCCAAACGATATCAATACCCTGATCGCTTTGCGCGAAATTTTTGCACGTAAAGATGATGTTCAAACTTCAAATGAGTTTAAAGCTCGTATGGAGAAGGTTCAAAATGGGGAGACTATTTCGGAATCGTATTTCAAATAATTCACACCGAATTTATTTGATTGAAAAGCCTGCGGCATTTACCGCAGGCTTTTTCATTTTTCAGAGAATCTACTAATTCGTACATTAACGAGCAAGTACCAAAATTTCATGATTGAAAGGGTCATTAAGCTTATCAATAATATGAATGAACTGGCCGGCAAACTAGCCTCCTGGTTAACCGGTCTGTTGGTCCTGTTGGTTTGTTTCAATGTCGTATATCGGTATTTGTTGTCGGAAAATCAAAACTGGCTTAAAGAATTGGAGTGGCACCTCTTTGCCCTGATTTTTTTGCTGGGAGCAGGGTACACCCTGCTGAAAGATAAACATGTGCGGGTTGACCTTTTTTATGAGCGGTTCTCCCCAAAAGATCAGGCGTCCCTGAATTTTTGGGGAAGTTTACTTTTTCTGATTCCCTGGTGCGTGTTACTCATTATCACCTCCTGGAATTATGCTATGGCTTCTCTCTCAATTCAGGAAGGATCTCCAGAACCCGGCGGAATTCCGTATTGGTATCCAATTAAATTCGCCATTCCGCTTGGGATGGGTTTGCTCTTGTTACAGGCCATCGCGCTCTTGCTGACAAGCTGGCAAACACTCAGAAAAAAGAATTTGAATCAGCAGGATACATAGCATGGAGTGGCTTGCAATCATATTATTTTTTAGCATTTTCCTGCTCATATTATATGGGTTTCCGGTTGCTTTCACCCTTGGTGGATTGTCTGTTATCTATGCGCTATGCTTTTTAGATCCAGCCGTGCTTCCCGCTTTGCCTTCCCGAATTATGGGCGTCATGCAGGCAGAGATACTGATGGCTGTACCGCTGTTTATTTTCATGGGCATTATGTTGGAAAAGTCTGGTTTAGCCGAACGCTTGCTGGATACCATGGCCCTGTTGCTGGGTAAAATCCGAGGGGGATTAGCTATTTCCGTTATTCTGGTGGGAACGATGTTGGCTGCATCCACAGGCATTGTCGGAGCGACAGTTGTCACCATGGGGTTGATCAGCCTGCCTATCATGCTTAAGCGAAATTACAAGCCAGAGATTGCTACAGGTGTGATCGCTTCAGCTGGTACCTTGGGCCAAATAATTCCACCTTCTGTCATGCTTGTTTTACTGGGAAGCGTGTTGCAGGAATCTGTTGGTGACCTGTTTAAAGCAGCGCTGTTGCCTGGGTTGATGCTGGTTGGAACCTATATTCTGTATATCTTGATTCTGGCTCGCTTGAAGCCGGAATCGATGCCTGCTATCCCGGCAACAGAACGAGCCGCATTTATGGGCAATCAGGTTGGAAAACGGATTTTAGAAGCGTTTCTATTGCCCATGTTGCTTATAACCGCGGTATTAGGGTCCATTTTCATGGGATATGCTACGCCTACAGAGGCGGCAGGAGTAGGTGCCCTGGGAGCGACTCTTTTGACCTTTTCTCAACGGAAGTTAGACTGGAGTCTTTTACAGGCAGTTATGAAGGAAACACTGATGTTGACAAGTATGGTTTTCCTTATTTTACTCGGGGCAACCACCTTCTCCTTTGTTTTCAGGCATTTGGGAGGCGACCAATTTATCCTGGAGGCAATTACAAATTCCAGCCTGAGTCCATCCATGTTTCTACTTGTAGTTATGGTGGTTGTATTTGTAGCCGGATTCTTTATTGATTTTATTGAAATTATTTTTATCGTGGTGCCCGTTGTGGCTCCGGTGTTTGTCGCCTTTGATATGGATTTGATTTGGATTGGAATCCTGTTGGCCATGAATTTACAAACGTCCTTTCTGACTCCTCCTTTCGGATTTAGCCTGTTTTATTTGAAAGGGGTGGCGCCGCCGTCCATAACCACCAGGCATTTATACAATGGAATCATTCCCTTTGTCATTATCCAGGTTGTATTCCTGCTTGTTCTTGCTCTTTTCCCCCAAATTATTACCTGGAGTATTAATCTGTTTAGTTGATTACGCCCGTTTGTTTTTCCTGAATTTGACTGAAATATCTTTCTTCACTGATGGATGACCAAAAACCAGCCTTCTTTCTGAACGACTGGTAGGAGTCATATACCTTTCGGGAAATGGGGTCTGAAGCAGTTATCTCTTCCAGTGTTTCAGCGGTGTAATCGCGCAGTTTATCCAGAATTTCCTGTTTGAAAAACCGCAGTTTCACATGCTCTTCCTGAATCAGTTTATCCAAATAGATCGCATTTTTAGCCTCAAATTCGGATAACATCCAGTTGTTTAATTTGGCAGCTGCACTCTGAATGATCTGTTGCAGATCTACAGGTAATTCATCGTAAAGTGTTTTGTTGACAAAAAACTCCAATGCCGTGCCGGGTTCATGCCAGCCTGGGGCATAGTAGTATTCAGCAATTTGATGGAAACCCATTTTATAATCGTGGTATGGGCCAATCCATTCTGTTGCATCGATAACACCCCGTTCCAGTGCGGTAAATAATTCTCCGCCAGGTATAAGCACACTCGATCCACCTGCACGTTCCAATACTTTGCCACCAAGTCCCGGAATCCGCATTTTTAGGCCTTTCAAATCCTCCAGGCTATTGATTTCTCTATTAAACCAGCCGCCCATTTGTACTCCTGTATTTCCGCCGACCATAGGCACCAGATTAAATTCTGCATAGATTTCCTCCCATAACCGGAGTCCGCCGCCACCTACAATCCAGGCATTGAGTTGTTGGGCATTCATGCCAAAAGGAACAGAAGCAAAAAACTGGGCTGCCGGGATTTTTCCTGCCCAATAATAGGCCGCACCACATCCAATTTGAGCTGCACCCGACCGAACGGTGTCAAATGCTTCCAGCGCAGGAACCAACTCACCACCTCCATAAACCTTGATTTTCATGCGTCCGCCAGACATTTCTTCTACCCACCTGGCAAGCAGATTACAGCCCTCGCCAAGCACAGGAAAATTAGGTGGCCAGGTCGTGACCATATCCCATTCATAGGTTTTAGTGGTATTAATATAGGCACCGGATTGCCTTTGTCCGACCGATTTTCCTCCCAAGCCCCGGATCACTAAAGGAAGGGATAAAGTCCCAAATGCCAGTCCTTTGAAAAAATCTTTGCGCTTCATTTAGATCATTTGGATTAAAGATATAAGATAATTAGTGAATGCCCGCAGCGTTAAATAAACACAAAAAGTTTATTTAATAAAAAAGATGTTTATTTTTGTTTTATGAAGCAAACACATCAAAAGGGTAGGGGGGCTCAAATTAATCCGGCTAATCCCTTTAATAAACTGCGCTATGAGCAAATATCGGAGATTCAGGATGAGGAGGTAGCATTATCTGGAAAAACCAGGTATATCCCTGTATTTCCAAAGACTGTGCTTAACAAGATTACCAGTCCGGATGTGCCGGGGGAGTGGTCCTTAAACCCGTACCAGGGCTGTGAGCATGGATGTGTGTATTGTTATGCCCGAAATACGCATCCGTATTGGGGTTATAGTGCCGGGATAGAATTTGAAGAAAAAATTCTGGTCAAACAGGATGTCCCAGCACTGTTGGAAAAAAAATTTCGTTCGCCAAAATGGAAAGCTTCTCCCTTGATGTTATCAGGCAATACCGACTGTTATCAGCCAGCTGAAAAGAAGTATGAAATCACCCGTAAAATATTAGAGATCTGTTGGAAATTCCGACACCCGGTTGGGGTGATTACAAAAAATGCGCTGGTGTTGCGTGATTTAGATCTCCTTCGAAAACTTGCCAGTGAACAGTTGGTGCATGTGGCAATTTCCATTACCAGTTTAGACGAGAAAATTCGGGCTAAAATGGAGCCTCGCACCAGCACGGCTGCTGCACGAATTGAAGCTGTGCGGCAACTATCTGTCAACGGGATTCCGGTTTCGGTCATGCTGGCACCTGTAATTCCGGGCCTTACTGATCATGAAATCTTGCCTTTGGCCAAGGCTGTGTCTGAAGCTGGCGCCCGATCTATAAACTACACGGTTGTTCGCTTAAATGGGGATGTAGCCGAATTATTTGAAGATTGGTTAGACAAATTTTTTCCCGACCGCAAGGAAAAAGTTTTGAACCACATTCGGGAAGCCCATGGTGGAAAATTAAATGATAGTCGTTTTGGACAAAGAATGAGCGGGGAAGGGGAGTTGGCCGCAGTAATAGCCCGTCAAGTTCGTGTTGCCCGCCAACTCTATTTTGAAGGCCGGAAAACCCCTCCGTATAATCTGGATTTGCATGCTGCTCACAAGGATCCGCAACTCCGGTTGTTTTGAAAATTAATGCTCAAATTCTATTTTTTTGAGGATTGAAAGAAACTTTCAAAACCATGAAGCGTTCATTGAAATATAGGGCCTGTTTGTCGAAAATAGCAAACAGGTCAACTGGATTGCCATTTTCTTTGTAATTCATTTTTTACGCCAAAAACACCACTGTTATGCCCCTTGATCTGTCTCTTAAAATTGACCGGGTTGAAAACATTTCTCGCGAGGAATTTCAGGAAAAGTACATGCGCCCGCAGAAGCCCGTTATTATTAGAAATTTCTTTGGTGCTGACGCACCGATTTACAAAAAATGGAGTTTTGATTACTTCAGGCAGGAATTAGGCCACATTGATGTCGGAGTATTTGACGTGGAAGGCTCTTCCATGAGTGCAGATAAAACCTACAAACATGCGGAAGATTCCATGAATTTTGGGGAATACCTGGATCTTATCCAGCACCATTCTACGACAAAGCGACTTTTTTTATTTAATGTGTTTAAGTACAAAAAGGAGTTAAAAAACGATTTCCCAACACCGGATATAATTGACCACGTGTTGGGTTTTATTCCCTTCACCTTTTTTGGGGGTAAGGGAGCTGTCACCCGACTGCATCAGGATATGGATATGAGCAATGTGTTTCTGACCGAAGTTATCGGCAGGAAACGAGTTGTACTTATTGATCCGAAATATTCGGATATGCTGTACAGATATCCGTTTGGGGTGCATTCTTCCATTAACGTGGACAAACCGGACTATGATCGTTTTCCAGCGCTACACTATGTGCAAGGATACGAGTTTGAACTGCATGCAGGAGATACCTTGTTTATGCCGTCAGGCTGGTGGCATCACATCGAATACCTGTCGGGCGCCATTGGTGTTTCTATTCGATCATTGAGTCCATATTATTCTACACGCTTACGCGGATTGTATAATGTTGGTGTGCTGACTCATGTTGATGAAATCTGCCGGAAGGTGATCGGCGATAAATGGGGGTCTCTTAAAGCCAGAATTGCCAAGCACCGGGCTGAGGTAGCCATTGAACACGATGGCCATTAATCGGGATTAACCTACGGCATCAAAGTAGGGTAAGGCCAGGTTATTAAATGGTCTTACCCTACATTTCCACCATCGCTGACCAATCTCTAAGTACTACGGATAGGGGAGAATCTGAATTGAGGGAAGACAGGTCTAGTTTGATTTAGAAGGACAGTAAGTGCTTGCCCATCTGGGAATCCGTTCCCAAAACCATCATTCTTTACGTTCAGTAAAAATTCATCCATCCAACTTGAAATTCACTGGAGGGGAGACTATCAAAAACACAACTTAACATAATATAAATTATAGG
>JAGQWR010000067.1 GCA_020437105.1 Saprospiraceae bacterium | reverse complement strand
CCCGGGAGGAAGCTGTTGCAGAAACGCTGCAAATGCAAAAGGTTTACGCAGATTTTGCTGAGGAGTATATGGCCATGCCTGTTATCCGTGGCGTAAAAACGGCCAATGAGCGTTTTGCCGGTGCGGAAGATACCTATACAATCGAGGCCTTGATGCAGGATGGAAAAGCCCTTCAGGCAGGAACCTCGCACTTTCTGGGCCAGAATTTTGCCAAGGCATTTGATGTTAAATTCCTGAGTGAGAACAACCAGGAAGAATATGTATGGGCAACATCCTGGGGTGTTTCAACACGTCTGGTAGGTGGATTAATTATGACCCACTCAGATGATGACGGCCTGGTATTGCCTCCGAAGCTGGCACCGACGCAGGTTGTTATCGTGCCGATCCCAAAACCAAGCGGAGAGATCGGCGAAGTAGCTGAGAAGATCATGCGTGGTTTGAAAGACCGCGGTATCCGGGTAAAATACGATCAGGATACAAAGAACCGTCCGGGCTTCAAATTTGCAGAGCATGAGTTGCAGGGCGTACCTGTACGCCTGGGACTTGGCATGCGCGATATTGAGAATGGAGTAGTGGAAGTAGCTCGTCGGGATACCAAGGAAAAGACCTCTGTGCTAATGGACGGGATTGTCGATTATGTAGAAAAATTACTTGCTGATATCCAGCAGAATCTTTTCCAAAAGGCTTTGGATTATCGGGAAGAACATACCACACGGGTAGATGATTTCGATAAATTTAAAGAGGTTCTGGAAGATAAAGGCGGGTTTATTGAAGCCCACTGGGATGGTACCACCGAAACAGAAAAGCGGATCAAGGAATTGACCAAAGCATCTATTCGTTGTATTCCGAATGATGTACAGCCGGAAGCAGGGAAAGATATGCTTACCGGCGAACCTTCTAAAAATCGGGTGATTTTCGCGAAAGCGTATTAACCGGTAAAGAATAATTTTATCACCGCCAGGCTGACCATGATGATGAGCAGCCTGTGCGCCCAGATATTTGCGTGTGCATTGTTGGAGGCAAATTCGGCGGTAAGCCAGCCTCCGGCAAATTGCCCGATGGCAATGATCCCACCTATACGCCAGTCTATCAGTCCGTTCCAGGCAAAGATGGCTATTACCAGCGCGGTATAAATGCCAACGACCAGCAGTTTTACTGCATTGGATTCTGTGAGGCTGAAGCGGGCACATAAAACCATTACCGCAAGGAAAAAGATACCCATTCCCATTTGGATAAAGCCTCCGTAAAAGCCAATAGCGAGGAATAGCGGCGTGCTCAAATACCAGGGCAACTGCGAGTTCAGATCTGTTTCCCGAAGCCACCTTTGAGGTTTGACCAGAATAACCACCAACATAAGAACCAGGAGGTAACTAAAAATACTCCGAAATTGGTCATTGCTGATCCTTGTAGCGATTAGTACGCCCAGGATAGCTCCAATTACACTGATAAGGATATAATAGCGTGTGCGCCTGAAGGGCAGCTTGCCATTGCGATAGAACGACCAGGCGCCAACGCTGGTTTGTGCGAAAACACCAATTCGGTTGGTGCCATTAGC
Organism: Saprospiraceae bacterium; assembly: GCA_020437105.1. Lineage (GTDB taxonomy): Bacteria > Bacteroidota > Bacteroidia > Chitinophagales > Saprospiraceae > JAAEZH01. The sequence goes on along the minus strand of JAGQWR010000067.1, from coordinate 23,243 downwards.
TAAGTTACCGGGGAGGCCAAGGACTTCTGTTAGAATTGTTAATGTAATAACAGATCCATTCCCCGCAAGGGTGTTGATAATACCGGCGAGGAAGCCACCCAGAATTGCGACTACATATTGCCACCAATCCATCAGGCTTTTTTCTCTGGTTGAATTGTTTGGCAGAGTTCAACCAGGACACCATTTGCCGATTTGGGATGGATAAAACACACTAATTTGTTGTCGGCCCCTTTTTTGGGTTGGGCATTCAGCAATTGAAAACCGGCATCTCGTAGCCGCTCCATTTCTGCATGGATGTTTTCAACCTCAAAAGCAACATGGTGAATGCCTTCTCCCTTTTTTTCAATAAATTTAGCGATAGCACTTTGGGCCTCGGTTGCTTCGAGCAATTCGATTTTTGACTGACCTGTTTGAAAGAAAGAAGTGTTGACATATTCGGATTCAACAGCTTCTTCTTTGTAAGGAGGCACGCCCAATAACTGAGTGTATAGGGCGTTGGCCTCCTTCAGATCTTTGACAGCAATTCCTATGTGCTCCAGTCTTCTGACCATTCGTGTTTGGCTTAATTCGATTGACTTATCAAGGCCTGATACTGTGCCGGGTTATTCAATAGTTTTACGGCTTCAGCTACCTCCGGATCATTCCGTACACCAATTTGGAGACGGCCTCTTTGGTAGTCAAAACGGGAGGCAATTTCTTTTTCGATCAAATCGATGATAACTTCCTTGCTGGCTTCCAATTCATTTTCCTTTGCCTTTTCGATGGCGTTGTCAAGCGCCTGAATCTGGGCATCCAGGGTGTAATTTTCAGCTTCTGCACTTGCTTTTAATTGCGCGAGGTGTTGCTCGCTCGCTGTCTCAAAGGAAAAGTTTTGCTCCTTTAGGAAATTGAGGAATGCATTCCAGTCGGGCAAATTGAAATTTGCAATGTCTTCTACTGCCGGGTTCTCCAGTGTATAGTTGGTGGCAAAATGGAAAATCATGTGCTGGTCAAGAAGGGCCTGAATAATCTCGCGGTCCGTGAGCATTGGAATGGTGACTTCCGGGTGTACTCCGCCACCGTCCAGTACGGTGCGTCCATTTCTGGTTCGGAATGTCGCTCTTTGAGTATCCGGTATATTTACGGGCTCCCCGTCTTCGTAACGCACGCTTTGAATGCAGCGTCCGCTGGGGATATAATATTTAGCTGTAGTCAGTTTTACACGTGAATTATAGCCCACATCCCGGGTGTTTTGGACAAGCCCTTTTCCATAGGAACGTTGCCCCATAAGGACTGCCCGGTCGAGATCCTGCATCACACCGGAAACGATTTCGGATGCGGAGGCAGATTTTCCATTAATTAATACAACGAGCGGCATTTCGGTATCAAAGGGTTGGTTGAGCGTTTTAAAACTTCGGTCCCAATCCGTTACTTTTCCTTTGGTCGTAACAACAACTTCTCCTTTTGGAATAAAGATGTTTGAAATGTTTACGGCTTCATTGAGTAGTCCTCCGGGGTTTCCCCGAAGGTCAAAGATGAGTCCTTTCAGGTTTGGGTTTTCGGCTTTCAACTCCCGAAAGGCATCAGCTACTTCCCGGCCTGCGTTTCTGGTAAAAATAGTGAGGGCAACATAGCCTATTTCGTCATTGACCATGCCGTAGTAAGGTACACTTGGAACGACAACCTGATCCCGAACAAGGGTAATGTTTAACTGCTTCCGTGAACCCGGGCGGTTTACTGTCAGGTCAATACTGGTACCTGGGAATCCCTTTAGGATCTCGTTTAACTCATCCGATGTTTTGTTTCGGGCAGATTTGCCATCTACCTCCGTAATCTGGTCGCCCGCTTTTAAGCCGGCCTTATCGGCGGGAGAATCCTTGTATGGCTCCATGACTGTTGGAAACTCGTCGATAGTTTCGAGTTTTGCGCCAATACCATTATAGCGGCCTTCCGTTATATAGCGAAAGGTTTCAATTTCTGTTTCGGAAATATAATTGGTATAGGGATCCAGCGATTCCAGCATGGCATCAATCCCGGTGCGCATCAAGGTAGAAGGGTCGAGCTGATCGACGTAATAGGTATTGAGCTCTTTATAGAGGTTGGTGAAAATTTCAATGTTTTTACTAATATCGAAATAGTCGTTATTGTCTGTTTTGACAGTTGTAGAGATAGTCAGGAAGGCCAGACTAGCTACGACAACAAGTCTCCAGTTCTTAAAATTGCGGATGATCATGGCAAATGCTTTATTCTAATGATTTTCGAATTCTATAGAAACTTGTTCAAACTTCATGCCAGAGGCTGAAAGGGCAATATTTCCGGCCAAAAAGGAAATCTGAACAAGTGCTTTGATAAAGAACCGAAATTCAAAGATAAAAGTATTTTTCCATAGCAAAATCAAGACTATTCAGCTAAGAAATCTGAAACCAATTGATACAATTCTTTTGGCTTTTCTGCATGTACCCAATGACCAGCGCCGGCTATGGTTTCGAGACGGGCATTGGGGAAGATGCGGGTAATGGCATCAATGTCCTGGTCTTGAATATAGTCTGAATGACCTCCCCGGATAAACAGGCAAGGGCCTTCAAAAGGCTGGTCGAATTGGATGTTTGCCAAAATATCAGCATAATGATTGAAGAGAACAGGCAGGTTCATTTTCCAGGAATAACCGGGAGCCTGCTTGTTTCGGGTAAGATTTTTTAGCAAAAATTGACGGACATCTTTTTCCGGTATTCTTGATTGCAGGGCCAAATCTGCCTGTTCCCGGTTTTCCAGATTCGCCAGGTCGAGATCAAATAAGGCTTCAAAAATTAATTGGTGTCCGCCCGCATATTTTTTTGGAGCGCTGTCAATGATCACCAGTTTTTCGACCATGTCTGGAAAAGAGGTCGCAAATTGCATCGCTGTTTTACCTCCCATGGAATGTCCTATAAGATGTGTTTTATAAATCCAGTGGGATTCCAAAAATGCCTGTAGGTCTGTTGCCAGGACAGGGTAGTTTATTTCGGGTAAATGCGGCGAACGTCCGTGATTTCGTTGATCAATCAGGTAAACGCTATAGAACTCCGCCCAGGATTTTCCAAGTGTTTGCCAGTTATCCAGTGTGCCAAACAGCCCGTGTAAAATAACCAGCGGATCTCCCTGGCCAAATGTTTTAAAATTTAAATCCATTACAGCGATTTCGTTCGCCCGCCATCAACGGGAATATTCACTCCGGATACATAGGCTGCTGCGGGAGATGCCAGAAAAGCGATGACAGCACCAATCTCTTCGGGTTTGGCAAAACGACCGAGTGGAATCGAAGAAACCATAGCTTCGGCGACAGCCTCCTCACTTTTCCCGGACTTTCGAGCTTTGTTGCTTATGATTTCCTGGAGCCTGTCTGTAGCGGTGGCTCCGGGCAGGACATTGTTTACGGTAATTCCGAAGGGCCCTACTTCTCCGGCAAGTGTTTTAGACCAATTGGCAACAGCTCCCCGTACGGTATTGGAAACGCCAAGTCCCTCTAAGGGTTGTTTGACAGAAGTAGAAATGATATTTATGATCCGGCCATAATTTTCTTTCTTCATGCCATCAAGGAATGCATGGACCAGCAGGTGGTTGCAAATGAGGTGGCTTTTGAAAGCTAATTCAAATTCATCGGTTGTGGCAGATAGAATCGGCCCTGCTGGTGGTCCGCCCGTATTATTAACCAGAATATGGATCGGTTTTGAAGAGCTGAGTCCGCGTACCTTTTTGCGGAGATCTGCCGGATCGGAAAAATCAGCCTGCAGAAAGTCGTGTTTTTGTCCGAGTGACCGATCAAGGGCTTCCCGGGCGGCAGTGAGCCTGGTGATATGACGTGCTACGAGTGTCACATTAGCACCTAAGCGTGCGATTTCAATGGCTGCTGCTTTACCAATTCCGCGGCTGCTACCGCAAACGAGGGCGTTCTTACCCCTTAAGTCCATATTCATAGGTCCTTCACTTTTTTATATCGCTAACTTAAGATAATTTTAGCGATGTGCTAAATCGTATTTAGAATCAAAATTTATCAAAGATATGGGAATTCGCAAGCCATTTAATCTTCAAGGGTGGATTGATGAAAACCGTCATTTACTGAAGCCTCCGGTTGGTAATAAACAGGTTTACTTAGAAAACGATGATTATATCGTAATGATTGTTGGAGGGCCAAATGGTCGTAAGGATTACCACTTTGAAGACGGGGAAGAGTTATTTTACCAAATTGAGGGTGATATTTCTTTGAAGATTATTAATGAAGATGGTACGCCTGAAACGATTCAGATTCGGGAAGGCGATATGTTTTTATTGCCGCCCCGCATCCCGCATAGTCCGCAACGGCCGGCCAATACTGTTGGTTTGGTCATTGAGCGTTACCGCCATGCCGGCGAAGAAGACAAGTTGATGTGGTTTTGTGAGCAATGTAATAACAAATTGCACGAAGCGACCTTTGAGATGACAGACATTGTCAATCAGCTTCCTGTTGTTATGAACCACTTTATGAATTCGGAAGACTTACGCACGTGTACTTCGTGTGGAAGTGTGATGGAGAAGATGTAGGTTAGACTTACCTGATGGCCGGAAAAACCTATTTTGCCAGTGATTTTCACCTGGGAGTTGATGCCCGTCTGAGCAGTACAGATCGGGAAGCTCAAATTGTGAGGTGGTTGGATCAAATTGCTTTGGATGCCGAAGCGATTTATCTGGTAGGGGATGTGTTTGATTATTGGTTTGAATACAAATCGGTAGTACCTAAAGGATATATCCGTATTCTGGGAAAACTCGCAGAACTTCGCGCACGGGATATTCCGATCTATTATTTTACCGGAAACCACGATATGTGGATGTTTCGTTATTTGGATACGGAGTTGGGGATTCCCATTTACCGGACTCCGATTGTACGGGAGATCGGTGGCAAGACCTTTCTGATTGGGCATGGTGATGGCCTGGGGCCGGGAGATTACGGCTATAAATTTATCAAGCGGGTTTTCAATAACAGGGTCTGCCAATGGTTATACGGGCACCTGATACATCCTGATTTAGCCTGGCGGATTGCCCGGTTTTGGTCAAAAAAGAGTCGAGGATCAGGAAGCTCTGAGCAGGTATTTCTGGGAGAAGACCGCGAGTGGTTGATTCAGTATGCGAATGAAACCCTTGATCATCAGGAAATCGACTTCTTTATTTTTGGTCACCGGCATTTACCGATTGACTTTATGCTAAAAAATGGAAAAAGTCGTTACATCAATCTGGGAGAGTGGTTGAATCACAATTCATATGCCGTCTTTAATGGAAGGGAAACTCAAATTCAATTTTTTGAAAATGACCGGGGGCACATTTACCCGGACTAGCCTTTCTATTCTATTTCTATCCCTGGGCTTTAATTTTCAGGCAGCCGGGCAAATTGGAGATTCCCTGGAACTTCTGTTCTCCAAAGCAATAGAGGCTGAGGATCTTTATGTCGATGCCTTCGAAAATATTTACCTCCTCGATGACGACAACACACTCCGGAAAATGGAATCAAGTGGTTCTTTTCGGTTTGAATTTCGGGATCAACGGCTGGGGGATTTGGGATTTGTCGATCTAAGCAGCCCCCTCGATATTTTACTCTTTTACCCGGAATTTCAGGAATTGGTTTTGCTGGATCGAACGCTTAGTGAGGTTGCTCGAATGCGGCTTACTGCGGTCGGTTTTTTTGGAATAGAGGTGGTTGGCCAGGCATCCGACAATAAGCTTTGGATTTATGACCCGATGGAAGGGATATTGAAAAAAATAAATTTTGATGGAGTTACCCTGCTCGAAAGCGGCGTTTTGCCCCTTTTGATCGGGAAGTCTGTAACCCCTCAATACATACTCGAACAAGACCAGAAGGTCTATGTGCAATGCGCAGAGGCAGGCATACTGGTCTTTGATGTTTTCGGCAAATTTCTGGAGCAGATTCCCTGGGAAAAAGGCCTCAGCCTTCAAATTGTGCAGGATCTCTATTTTGGATGTACCGGGAGTAGCTGCCTGTTTATGGATGCATTCAGCCGCAGGGAATGGCGTTTTGACTTGCCCCTTCATTCGGCGAAAGCCCTGAAAACCTGGTATAGGGGAGGCAAGTTATTTGTTTTGTATCCGGGAGCTTTACAGGTATATCACTTGCAAAAATAACACTTCCAGGCCGGCTTAGTTGCCGACGCTGGAAGCGTTTTATCCTGTGTTTACGGATTGATTTCGTACCCAAAAATATCTTCGAGGCGAAGTTCTTTAACTGTGCCAAGTGTCTGGAGGTATTCCATATCGATACTTTCTTTACTGCCCAGTACCAAAATTGAATATTTACGGTCTTTAATAAAATCCCGATGGAACCGAATGAGGTCCTCTTTACCCATATTTTGGATGGCTTCGTAAACAGACTTGCGGAGGTCGTAGTCATAACCACGCTCCTTCGTGTTCAGATATTCCCAATAGATACTGCTGCCCGTAATTCGATCTGTTTCAATCTTCTTCAGAATTGATTGACGCGCTGATTCGATCTGTTCGTCAGAGAGTGGCATGTCATTGATGATTTCATTCATCGCAGCGATAGCTTCCGGCATTTTATCTACCTGCGTACCTACATATGCTGTAAAATAATGCGGCTGATTTGCCCGGGAAGGCGCAGCATTGTATGCATAAGCTGAATAAGCCAGGGCTCTGGATTCGCGAATTTCCTGGAAGACGATGGAAGATAATCCGTAACCAAAATAGGTGTTGTACAATTCAGAGATGATGTATTCCTGCAAATTGAATTGTGCCGTTCCCTTGGAAACCATCATGATCTCTGCCTGCACCATCGGAAAGTCAACAAAGAATACTTCGGTATCTTCCTGATCCTGAAAGACGAACTCTTTTTCCTTTTTTACAGGTGTTGGCACAGCAGGTACCTCATGGTATTTGTTTAGCACCTCGGCTACCTTGGGCTCCTCCAGGGATCCATAATAGAATACCCGGTGGTCGAAGTCGGTAATCCCCTGAATAATTTGCGTTAAATCGCCTGGTGTAATGGATCTCAATTCTTCCTCACCCAAAATATTGGTAAAGGGGCTATCCTCTCCATAGCGGGCATAATTAGTCATGGCATTCCGGAGGATGATCCGCTTATCTTTCAGGTTATTTGCCCGGGTGACCATGATGTCATCTATCACATTGAGTAAAGCTTCCTGATTGCCTTGCACATTATCGAGGATATGCTCGAAAAGCTGTACACCTTCCTCAAAAGATTCGTCTAATCCGCTCAGTGTAACATATACACGCGTATTGCTGGTATTTACATCAAAACTTAATCCGAGTCGGAAGAATTCTTTTTTGAGTTCTTCCGGAGTGTATTTGCTGGTGCCCAGGTAGGGGAGGTAGGTGATTGCAAGAGCAATCAGCTTATCGTTATTCCGACCCATATCAAAAACATAATTGAGGCTGAAAGTCTCATTGCTTTTGTTTTGAACATAATCAAAAGGCAGTCCGCTATCCAATGCATCTGTACTGATACGTTGCTGATAGTCGATAAACTCCGGTTCCAGGGGCGCGCTGGCCATTCCTAGCATCCGGGTAGCAAAGGGGGATGTTTCTTCCCGGTTTACAGAAATAGGGGTGATCGTTGGTTTTTCTACTTTGACAACATTTGGATCTTCTCCGCTGCGTTTATAGACAACCAGGTAATTATTTTGGAAATGCTCTTTTGCAAATGCGACCAATTCTGCCTTCGTGATCGCGCGCATGCGATCATAACGTGCTACATAATCTGCCCACTTGACTCCTTTAATAAAGGCGTTTGTCATGGAGCCTGCACGAGCTGAATTGGATTCGTTGCGACGAATTTCGGAGAGTTTAAAGTCATTGATCACAGCTTCCAGCATCCAGTCATCAAATTCTCCGTTCCGTATTTTTTCCAGCTGATCCAGGAGTAATTGTTCTACATCTGCTAATTCCTGACCTTCTCGTGGTTTTCCGTAAAGGTTGAAGTCAGCATAATCCTCGTAAACAATTAGTCCGGATCGGGCTTCGAGTACCTGTTGTTTTTGGAGGAGGTTGAGGTCGATAAGACCAGCCTGACCGTTATAGAGTAATCCGCTTATTAGGGTAATATAATCGGCATCTTTTGAGGCTGCCCCATTAAAGCGCCAATCCAATTCAACATATTCTGCTTCTTGTCCGAATACATCCCGACGGATGACCCGATCCAATTCCGGCTGAGGCTCAAAAGTAAAAGGCGGTACTTCTTTGGATTTATAGCCTCCGAATGATCGTTCTGCCATACCGACGACCATATCCGGGTCAAAATCGCCGGATAGCACGATCGCCATGTTGTTTGGCACGTAATAGGTATTAAAGTATTCCTGAATTTTTACGTGGGAAGGATTTTTCAGGTGTTCGCTTGTTCCGATAGTAGTTTGCGTACCGTAGGGGTGTGTAGGAAAGAGCACCTCATTAACCACTTGGTAAACCTTGCGGAAATCGCGGTCCTGTCCGATATTAAACTCCTCGTAAACGGCCTCCAATTCTGTGTGGAAAAGGCGGAGTACACATTCGCTAAAGCGTTCGCTTTCCAGTTGAAACCAGCGTGGGAGTTCATTGGAAGGAATATCGTTGATGTAAACGGTTTGCTCCATCCAGGTATAGGCATTCGTACCTTTAGCCCCCATGGCACTCACCAGTTTATCATATTCATTGGCTGCAACATAGGTCGCTGCCAGATTTGAAACGCTATCAATCTGGTGATAGATCGCTTTGCGTTTTTCCGGGTCGGTCTCCATACGGTGCTTTTCGTAGAGATCGGAGATTTCCTGAAGCAAGGGACTCTCTTTTTCCCAGTTTAAAGCGCCAATCTGGCTGGTACCTTTAAAGAGCATGTGCTCCAGGTAGTGTGCCAAACCGGTTGTTTCGGCGGGATCGTGTTTAGAACCAGCTCGCACAGCGATATTAGTTTGCACTCTGGGTTCCAGCTTGTTAACACTCATGTAAATCTTCATCCCGTTGTCCATGGTGTAGATCTTTACACCTAGTGGATCACCCGGCACCGACTCATAATCATAAGTGGGTTTGGTGTAATTAAATTCAGTAGCAATTGGCATATCTTCTTCGGGTTGTACTTGTCCGTTTAGTGGACTTGCAAGCATTGATACGAGCAAGCCAGATACTAATAACGCATATCGTTTCATTATGGATGAATTGGTTAGCAAATAAATGAAAGCTAAGATAATAAAGGATCGGTCAGGAGGTGTAAATTGGGTACATTGTTGTTGGTTATTCAGCAGTCTGTTATGTTTGTTTATGGATTCGAAGTATTATTTGTTACCAGTTGGAACTGACCGTCGGGAGGTTGCTAATTTTTACACCCATTTAACGGGGGTGATTCTAAGTATGATTGGCCTGCCTTTTCTGATTGCACATATATCAAAATCGGGCTTACCTGTTTTTGGTTTCTGGGTCTTTGGGATATCCTCGATTGTATTATACGCCAGCTCTACCTTGTATCATGGGGTACAGCGTCCGAAATTAAAATTTCAGTTGGAAAAGGTCGATCATATTTGCATTTATTTTTTGATCGCCGGCACGAATACACCTTTTGCCCAATTATATTTGGACACGCCCTACCGGGAATATTTTTTGTTTAGTTTGTGGGGGCTTGTCCTGTTGGGCACCCTTTATAAACTGTTTTTCTTTGGGCGGTGGAAAATATTTTCTGTTTTATTTTATTTATTCCTTGGCTGGATGGCTGCCCTTGTCATGCCAATCATGTTGGAGCAAATGCCAATTAGCTCCTTTTGGTGGATCGTAATTGGAGGGGGGAGCTATTCTATTGGAGTCATTTTCTATGTGTGGAAAAAAATGACTTATCACCATGCTATCTGGCATTTATTCGTACTTGGTGGTACTGCCGGACATTACATTGCGCTTTGGCAAACCACTTCTTAACAAACCTGCGCTTTGTCTAATCGCTTCAAAGACCAAATCATCCAGCATACTCTAAGGCCGAATAATCATTAATCTTTTAGTTGATAAGGATTTTCCTTTTTCATCGATCAAACTATACAAGTAGGTGCCTTTGGTAAATTTTGTCAGGTCAACTTTCAGTGTTTTGGAGCCGGATATCCAGAGTTCTTCCTGCCACACCTGTACGCCCAGGATGTTATACAAAACCAGCTTATAGGTGCCGGGATCGAGGTTGACAAAATCAAAACGGGCTTTTTCGATGGCGGGGTTTGGATAAGCTAACACACCTGGTTGTCCCGGTATTAAGCCCTGTTTTGCTTCTGCAATTTCGAAAGGCGCTTTAAACTCAATATGTGTGACATCAATATTATTTCGTCCGGTTGCGCCCATAATGGCGATCGGTTCTTTGGCCTGGTTGGAGTAGAAGTAGAAATTTGTTTCGGTTCGCTCTCCAAAATATTCGTTATCGGGGAGCATACCGGTTACATCCTGCCAATCAATAAAAGGGAGCTTTGCATCCAGGCTTATCACCATTTGATCTGTATATTTTACCCGAAGCACCTGATAAACATTTCCGGGCAGTTGGAAGGTACCGTAGGCTTCTGCCAGTTCCTGGCGCTTTGTGCTTACGCGAATTCTTATGGAGTCGGGTGTGATCGGAATACTATCCAGGAAACTTGGCAGCAGGTCATCCACAGATAGTTCCATAATCATTTCAAAGGTATAATCGTAGCGATCCAGGAATCGGAGTGGTGCCCGGCGATCTATTCTGGCAGGCTTGAATCGACACAAGCCTTTAATCCCAATACCCAGCGGGTCTAGTCCGTAGTAGCCCAGCAGTTCCATCGTTGTGCCTGTTTTTCGGTAATAGGCTTCCGAGTTGTCAGGTGTGCTGGCAATCATATTAGCGCCGTGAAATTCGGAAGACCAATTTCCGGCAGCCAGGGGGCGGAATACCGTTGTGTTTGCATACGGCGTCTGCAGGTCTTTGAAGTTCCAGGTTTGAGGACCGCCGGCATTACCGGTTTTCAGTCCTTCTGCCAGTCGATCGGAAGACATTTTGAGCGAATCTCCTATTGCCGGAAAGATATTGGCACTGATATTAATCTGAGCAGACAGGCACAGGGGCCACCAAAGTAAAGCAATCAATAGTAATCGGTACATCGTCCTGGAGAATTTGATGTTCCAAAGATAAGCGCTTGTCTTAAAAAGCTTGCAGATATACCATTTTCTGATAATCTCCATCTTTTTCCAAGAGTTCCTGGTGCGTACCTTTTTCCACAATTTGGCCATCGCGCAGCAAAATAATCTCATCTGCATGCTGAATGGTAGATAGGCGGTGTGCAATAACAAGGGAGGTTCTGTTTGCCATGAGTTTTTCGAGTGCTTGCTGCACCAGCATTTCTGATTCAGAGTCTAATGCGGAGGTCGCTTCATCTAAAATGAGGATAGGTGGATTTTTCAGAACAGCCCGGGCGATGGTTAGTCTTTGGCGCTGGCCGCCACTTAACTTTGACCCGCGATCTCCAATATTGGTGTCGTAGCCATCCTGTAGCTGCATGATAAACTCATGTGCATTTGCCACCTTTGCGGCATCCATTACCTCCTCCGCTGTAGCCTGGGGTTTGCCCAACATCAGGTTGTTGCGAACAGTATCATTAAACAGAATCGCTTCCTGAGAGATATAACCAATAAGTTGTCGGAGGTCTTTTATTTTTATTTGCCGAATATCGAGTCCGTCGATTGTTATCTCGCCTTTCTGAACATCATAAAAGCGGTTCAGCAGGTTGGCAATTGTCGATTTTCCGCTTCCCGACTGGCCAACGAGTGCGATGGTTTTTCCTTTGGGGATAGTAAGGTTAAAGTCTGCCAGGACTGGTGTGTCATCCGGATAGGTAAAATGCACATTATTCAGGCTGATCCCTTTGGTAAAATCTGTTTTTGTTTGGGCATCCGGTTTATCCTCCAGGTTATTTTGAGTATCGATTACTTCAAAAATCCGGGCTGCGGATGCATCGCCACGTTTGATATCGTAGATTGCCGTGGAGATTGATTTAGCGGGATTAATAATCTGGTAAAACAGGACGATATACGTAATGAAAACTTCCGGTTCCAGATTACCATCGCGGAGTATAAGCATACTGCCAAACCAGATGATGGCAATTATGACAAGGGTGCCGAGCAATTCGCTGATCGGAGAGGAGAGCTGCCGCCGATACAGCATTTGGTTCATATACTGAAAATGCTTTTGATTGGAATCCTGGAAGCTAATATGGGCACGATCTTCTGCCACGTAAGATTTCAGGATGGTCAGGCCGCCCAGGTGTTCATCTACCTTGGATAAAATTTTACCCAATTCGGCTTTTGCTCTTTCGGATGGTTTTTTCAGGGTGTTGCCAATGGAGGTAATGACAAAACCAGTGACAGGAATCAGGATAGCGACAAAGAGGGTAAGCTTTGGACTCAGAACTACCAATAAAATGAGGGTAGAGATCAGCATGAGCGGATCTTGGACCAGGCGCTGGATGGAGCTCAAAATGGCCCATTGTACTTCAATGATATCCGTTGTCAGACGGGCAACGATATCTCCTTTTTGTTTTTCGGAAAAATAGGAAAGGGGCAGGTGTAGTACTTTTTTATGAATATCGCGGCGAATATCCCGTTCGACGCCGTTTTTGATATACACTAAATAAACGGACCCGATATAGCGGGTCAGGTTTTTAAGGAAGAAAAATACGAGGGCAAAGAGCAGGATAGAAAAGAGTACCGCCGGTGCGCCGGATTCAGCGATCCAGCCGGTAATTTTGTAGTTTAATTGATTTTCAAGATATGGACGCAATTCAGAGATGCCTGTATAAGCCATTGGTGTCACCACCTCTTGCGTGTTTTCCAGAATGATTTTAAGGATAGGTATGAGAATGGTAATAGAACCGAGGGAAAAGAAAACCATGGCGATATTGAAGAATATCGACCCGGCTATTTGCCGTCGGTATGGCAGTACATACTGCAATATTCGAAGGTAATTCTTCATAAAGTCAACGAATAGTTTTACCAATCAAAATGAGAGGTATGTAAAAATCTAAAAACGCTTTGCGAGGCAAAACGTTTTTAGATCTTGTTCAAGTTTCATGCTTTGGGAAGAAATTATTTCTCCGGTTCCGGTTTACCCAATTCAAAGGTATTCAGGAAGCCGGTATGAAAATCGCCACTCCGGAATTTCTCATCCCGCATGAGTTTCTTGTGGAAGGGAACGGTCGTTTTGATTCCTTCAATGATAAACTCTTCCAGTGCCCGTTCCATTTTGGTGATACACTCCTCCCGGGTTTGCGCCCTGCAGATAAGTTTAGCGATCATGGAATCGTAATAAGGCGGAATAATGTAACCGGAATAAACCGCTGTATCCACTCGTACTCCATGGCCTTTGGCACTATGGAAAGAGGTGATTTTACCCGGACTTGGACGGAAATCATTGTATGGGTCTTCCGCATTGATCCGACATTCGATGGCATGCATGGTCGGAATATAATTCTGACCGGTGATTGGAATTCCTGCAGCCACTTTGATCTGTTCTTTTATCAGGTCGTGATCAATAACCTCTTCTGTTACCGGGTGTTCTACCTGGATACGTGTATTCATTTCCATGAAATAGAACTTCCGGTATTTATCTACCAAAAATTCTACGGTTCCAACGCCTTCATAACCGATGGATTCGCCAGCCATAATAGCTGCCTTACCCATTTCTTCCCGAAGTTCAGGGGTCATGAAAGGAGAAGGGCTTTCTTCTACCAGTTTTTGGTGTCTCCGTTGAATAGAGCATTCGCGTTCGGAGAGGTGGCACACCCGGCCAAATTGATCACCCACGATTTGAAACTCGATGTGGCGGGGTTCTTCGATGAATTTCTCGATATAAATACCATCATTACCAAAGGAGGCTTTTGCTTCTTTACGGGCATTATCCCACTGGCTTTCAAACTCGCTGTCTTTTGAGACGATCCGCATCCCTTTTCCACCACCTCCGGCAGTTGCTTTGATGATAACAGGATAGCCAATTTCTTCGGAGATTTTCCGACCGGTTTTTATATCTTTTACCAAGCCATCCGAACCAGGTACCACGGGTACACCGGCTTTGATCATGGTTTCTTTAGCTGTTACTTTATCGCCCATTTTACGGATATGATCCGGGGTAGGGCCGATAAATTTGATGTCGTATTGGCCGCAAACTTCTGCGAAATCTGCATTTTCTGCCAAAAAACCATAGCCAGGATGAATCGCATCTGCATTCGTAATTTCTGCAGCAGCCATGATTTTGGGAATGCTTAAATATGATTCAGCGGAAGCCGGAGGACCTATACAAACTGCCTCATCTGCAAAGCGTACATGCAGACTGTCCTTGTCCGCGGTCGAGTATATTGCCACGGTCCGAATACCCATTTCCCGGCAGGTACGGATAATCCGAAGGGCAATTTCGCCCCGGTTTGCGATCAGGATTTTTTTGAACATAAACAGGTTTTAAAGCTGTAGCACCAAAAAATTAACCAAAATAGAATACAATAGAAAAATCCTTTATTATCCTTTCGGATCAACCAGGAATAAGGGTTGATCGTATTCTACAGGTTGGGCATCTTCAAGCAGGATTTTAACCACTTTGCCACTAATTTCGGATTCGATTTCATTAAACAGTTTCATCGCCTCAATGATACAAACGGTCGAGCCCGCTTCAATCACATCACCCACTTTTACATAAGGTGGTTTCTCCGGATTAGAGGAGCGATAAAATGTTCCTACCATAGGCGAGCGAACCTCCAGATAATTGCTGGTATCAGATTCTTTTGGTTTATCCGTATTGCCACCTTTTGCCGGCGCCGGTACTGCTGATTCCTGATTGGATGCCGGCGGCGCCTGGGAATATGAAGGTGGAACATGAGCGCCCGAGATTGGCATGATCGGCTGCTGGGGCCCGAGCATTTGAACCGGCTTGTTTTTGCTGAATTTTTCGGTTCGGATAGACAACTCAAACTCACCTTCCTTAACCTTAAATTCGGTCAGGTTGGATTTCCCAATGAGTTTAATTAGTTCGGTTATTTCCTTATAATTCATAGTTGGCGGTTTTGATGGTTCCTTCCGATTTATTCTTCCTTGACCCTTGAAACGTATGCACTTGTTTTTGGGTCGATCTTGATCAGATCACCTTCATTCACAAACAAGGGGACTTTTATTTCAGCACCGGTCTCTACGGTGGCCGGTTTAAGGGTGTTTGTTGCAGTATCTCCTTTCAGACCAGGTTCTGTATAAGTTACCTTTAAGATAACGTCGTTTGCAAATTCCATTTGAAGCGGACGTTCTTCTTCCGCATGGAAGAGAATTTCAACCTCAATACCTTCCTTCATCAGGCCGGGATTATCGATCAAAGCCGCATTTAAAGCAACTTGTTCGAATGTTTCGTTATTCATGAAATGGAACCCCATGTCATCATTATAAAGGTACTGATATTTTCGACGTTCAATTCGAACCGGAATAATCTTATGACCAGACGGAAAGGTATTGTCAACTACGCGGCCGTGGGATAGGCTTTTCAGCTTGGTACGAACGAAAGCGGGTCCTTTTCCTGGTTTTACATGCTGGAATTCTACAACAGTCCAAAGATCATGTTTGTATTCAATGCACAAACCGTTGCGGATATCACTAGTATCTGCCATGTGATTCTTTTAATGTTACTTTATAAAATTGCGGGGCAAAGATAAAAAATAAGTCGGATAGAATTACCGTGTGTGTTATTCAGGCTCAAAGGGCTAATAAGCCCATTTCACCCAAATCGCTCCCCAGGTAAACCCGCCTCCAAATGCTGTAAGAATGATGTTGTCTCCTTTCTTCAATTGGCTTTCATAATCCCACAGGCATAGCGGGAGTGTTCCTGCTGTTGTATTGCCGTAACGGTTAATATTGATCATGACCCGGTCAAGCGGGAATTCGACCATTTTTGAAACCGTTTCAATGATACGCATGTTGGCCTGGTGTGGTACCAGCCAGGCAATATCATCGTTGGTCAGTTGGTTGCGCTCCAGGATGGTTTTTACCACATCCGACATGCCGTTAACAGCCGCTTTAAAAACCGGACGTCCGTTTTGGAAAACGTATTGCTCTCTTTTCTCGATGGCATCAACGCTGATAGGTTGTACCGAACCGCCTGCTTTTAAATGCAGGTAGTGTCTTCCAGACCCATCGCTGTGATGGATGGAATCCATGATGCCAACTTCCTCCTCTGTCGGCTCGAGCATTACAGCGCCGCCGCCGTCTCCGAAAATGACACAGGTTGTACGGTCTGTGTAATCAATAATCGAAGACATTTTATCTGCCCCCAGCACGAGTACTTTTTTGTGGGAGCCAGATTCTACAAATTTGGCTCCGGTGGTAAGTGCATACAGAAACCCGGAGCAGGCTGCGTTAATATCAAAACTAAAGGCGTTTTTAATACCAACTTTATCGCAAACAATATTGGCTGTATCCGGGAAGGGCATATCCCCGGTAATGGTGGCGCAAATGACCAAGTCTATTTCTTCCGGCTTGGTTCCGGTTTTTTCCAACAACCCGTTTACCGCATGTACCAACATATCAGAAGTTCCCAGGCCTTCTCCTTTTTGAACATGCCTGGTTTCAATACCAGTTCTCGTACGAATCCACTCATCTGTGGTATCCACCATGGTTTCCAGCTCTTTGTTGGTCATCACGTAGTCTGGTACATATCCCTGAACTCCGGTGATTGCTACATATTTACGACTCATGGTATTACTCGTTTAGTCTGGCTCCTTTCGACGAAAACTTCTGTAGATATTTTCTCGGAAGGTTCCGGTTTTAGGGACGCAAGGTAGGAAAAAACACGAAAATGAAACGGGGAGAATGTTTTTTGTACCTTCCCTTCCTATTGTTGAAAATCTTACAGAATCCTTGTCTATTTTATGTCTAGTGTTCTTATACATTCCTTGAAGGGCTTGGTATTGGGGCATCCCCGACGTGTTTCCGGAAAAAACATGGCAGATCTTCCTCAGTTAGGGGAAGGGGCATTTTTGCTCATCGAAGATGGCCTGATCCGTAAAACCGGCCTGCAAAACGAGCGCCCTGAACGAGCAGATCTTATTATCGATGGAAGTGACCGCTTTGCTTTACCCGGTTGGGTAGATTCTCATACACATTTGGTTTTTGCCGGCAGCCGGGAAGCAGAATTTGTTGATCGGATCAATGGTTTGTCATATCAGGAGATTGCCAGCAGGGGAGGCGGGATACTGAATTCTGCTGCGCGCTTAGCAGAAATGTCGGAAGAAGCGCTTCTCCGGGACGCTCGAATACGCTTGAATGAGGTTATCCGATCCGGAACAGGAGCTATCGAAATAAAAAGCGGGTACGGGCTCAGTACCGAATCAGAATTAAAAATACTTCGGGTCATCCGTCAATTGAAGGCGGAGAGTCCCATTCCTATCCGCGCTACCTTTTTAGGGGCACACTCCGTTCCGGCTACCTATAAGGCAAATCGGGAAGGTTATATTCGATTGATCGAAGAAGAAATGCTTCCGGCAATTGCTGCAGAAGGTCTGGCAGAGTACATGGATGTATTTTGCGAAAAAGTGGCCTTTAGTGTAGCAGAAACCCAACGTCTTATTGAGGCTGGATATAAGGCCGGACTGAAACCTAAGATTCATGTGAATCAATTTTATTCGATGGGCGGGATTCCAATGGCTTGTAGCTGCAATGCCATTTCTGTAGATCATCTGGAGGTTATTTCCAATGAGGATATTGAGGCGCTCCAGCATTCAAATACCATTGCTACCTTATTGCCCTCTGCTCCCTTTTTCCTGAATGATCCCTATCCAAACGCGCGTGCTTTATTAGACGCAGGTCTGGCGGTTGCACTGGCGACGGATTATAACCCGGGGTCAACTCCTTCCGGAAGGATGGGATTTGTCTTGTCCTTAGCCTGTCTGAAAATGAAAATGCTTCCGGCGGAAGCCATAAATGCTGCTACAATAAATGGTGCAGCCGCACTGGAATGGGAAGATGAGTTGGGAAGTATTCATCCCGGCAAACGGGCAAATATCCTTCTGACAGAAAAGATACCCAGCCTGGATTATCTGCCGTATCGATTCGGAAGCGATCAGCTTTCAGAAGTGCTTGTTGGAGGTAAGCTATTTCCACTTTCCCAAAAAGGATAGAACAAATGTTATTAGCCGATAGTTAAAGCTTGCAGGTAACACGTTTATTTGGCCGGGAAGCGATAATTTTGACGATTGTATCATAATTGGTGCTACTTGTCGTTCTTTTGTGGTCAATTTTGGGCAGCGTCTTCGCTTCACTTAGGGTCATAAGAGACGGATGCCCAATCTGATTTACCAAAGCCCTCAGGAATATCAAGCTTTTTTAAAAGCCTGATTATCAATTTTATTTACATAAAGAAAATTGTGGATTGACGTTTTTATCGTCCAATCCTATATTTTTGTGGCAAATGCAACACAGTCTTGATAATAGCTCTATGATGACAAGATTTTTTATTTCAGCCCTGAGTTTGTTTTTTGTTTTGCCTTTGTTTGGCCAAACACCCATGTCGATTAAATCGACAGGCAGTTCAACTTCTCAGAATCTAATTGCCTGCCCTCCCGGTCAGCAGAATTTTGCCGGTACCGTTTCGCTTGGTGCGTTTGTCGGGCAAAGCAACGACATTGATCTGGACACCATGTACTTTTGTTTAGGAGATCAGGTTGATATTATCCACAATGGTGATGCGAATCTTTCCGGTGATCCGGATATGAGTACAGCACCGGGCATTGGTTATGCTTTTTATGATTGCTTGCCAACGATTAGTGGTCCGGATAAAGTGACCATTGGTACAGATGCTTGTTTGGTAACAAACCCGCCACCTGCTGACCTCTTTTACGTGGCAACAGCCGGAAACTTAAACGGAGATATCCTTTTTGCAAATGATGGCAATTTGGTAACTGTATTCAACGGTGGTAATCCGGGGCTTTTTTGGTGGGCACCAATCACTTTTGATTCGCTGGTGACTACGGTAATCGGACCAAATACGATCTATCAGGCTTTATTTGAGAATAATGGGCCTTGTGTGCATGCCAATATTGATGCAGCCTTTGCTACCGTCTATCTAAATGCCATTCAGGAATCGAATGTGATTTCCGGGAATGCTGCTGGCGGTTGTGGCGGGTCTTTTGATATCGCCGGAGGCTTGCCGGAATTTGATGGTTCCAATTATACCATCACTATTCAAAATGATAATGATCCGACCATTTTTGGTACGGTCACCAATGGTTCTGCAACCCACGGGGATAATGTAGAATTTTCAGTGCCGGAGTCCGGAACATATACGATTACAGTAGAGGATGGTAAAAGTTGTGGTGCCAGTTTTCAGACTGTTGTGGCGAGTTGTAATGCGCTGACGGTTATTATTCCGACGATGGCTGCCCTTCCGGGAACAAATTTTTGCCTGGAAATAACTGCCGAGAATTTTACATCGATCGTATCGCTCCAATTTACCATTCAGTTTGATGATACAATTCTGGATTTGACCAGTATTCAGGGGTTCAATCCCGGAATGCCGAGTTTTAATAATGGCAATTTCAATGTTATTGGCAACAATATCATCATGAGCTATTTTGACCCCAACCTTTCGGGGATCACCTTGCCGGATGGTTCTGTGCTCTTCGAATTGTGCTTTGATGTGATTGGTGGTCTGGGCGAATGTGCCGGAGTGATTTTCACAGACGGCCCGCCACCAGCTGAAGTAACAGATAATACAGGTATTATTGGTTTTAACGGCATTGATGGAAAGGTCGTAGCCTCTTCCAATATCCTCGTCGTGATGGTCCAAACGGAGCCTGAAACCTGTTCAGGGGATATGGATGGCGCATTTGATGTGACGGTTTCAAATGGTACGCCTCCTTATAATATTAACTGGGAACCAGTTGGCGGTGGTCCGATCCAGGGCCCTGGTCAGATTCTGGTTGACGGGGGTACTTTCTCTGCCAGCAACCAGGATCCGGGTATGTACACATTAACTGTTACAGATAACAGCCTGCCAGATCCCAATGTGTTTACCACTGTTATTGAAATTTTGGATGGCCCGGAATTGAACGTAATCTTTGATTTGGTTCAACCATTGTGTAATGGCGGACTGGGAGACGTCTCAGCGATTCTGATTATTGATTCTGTAGCTACCCCAAACCCTGGTCCGAATTATTCTTATCAGTGGGCAAGCGGACCGATGACTCAAACACTGCCTGGTGTACCATCGGGCTTATATACAGTAACTATTACAGATAATATTCTGGGTTGTGAAGGGGTAGGTACGACCTTCCTGCCACAGCCTTCTCCGATTAATATCAGTGTAACAGATGTGATGGACGCCACGTGTTCCGGCGTAGCAGATGGATCCATTTCTTTTAGCGTTTCGGGAGGCACTCCCGATGGTGGTGGCAATTACCAGTTTACCTGGACGAATTATCCGCCGGGTGGTACTTCTTCCGGGGTAGCCGGAATACTTTCACCTATTCCGGATGGCACCTATGTTTTATTGGTGACAGATGGAAACGGATGCCAGGACAGTTTGCCCATAGATGTGGGTGCTGCAAAATCATTGATAATTAATACGGATTTCTTCCAGGATGTTACTTGTAACAGCTTGTGCGATGGCCAGGTAGATGTGTCGGCCAGCACAGTTGGCGGAGTTTCAAATATTTACAATTTCAACTGGTCAGGTGCGCCAGTTCCTCCTGCGAGTGTCGATGGTCCCTTTACCTCTTCATTGAGCATGCTTTGTGCTGGTACATATACGGTGGAATTGTCGGATGATGATGGTTGTATGACGGATACCACCTTTGTCATTTCCGAACCCGATGCTATTGCCATTGATCTATTGAGTTTCATGGGCGAAAGTTGTGCAGTAGGAGATGATGGAACGGCAACGATTGGAGTTTCCGGCGGTATTTACCCCTATGGCTATGACTGGGGACTGCCTGGCCAAACGGATTCAATTGTGATCAATCTTTCTGCGGGGATGTATGAGGTTACTGTAACCGATGCAAACATGTGTATGGATTCTCTTGAAGTAACCATCACACAACCGGTACCGCCTTCTATTATTTCTCTGAATGATGATGTATTGAACTGTTCTGATAGTATGGACGGCGAGCTTACCGTCATTGCGCAGGCTGGTGTTGGTGGTGCAGCTATTACCGATTATTCCTGGTCAACCGGCAATAATGGTGCGGCATTAATAACTCAATCGGGTCTTGGAGTGGGAACTTACTATGTTACCGTAACAGACGGAGCTGCCTGTTTTGTAATCGATTCAGCAATAGTTACGGCACCTGCTCCCTTGTTAATCGATAGTATTCAGACCTCGACACCACTTTGTCCGGGTTTGGGCGGCGGCGCGATTTCTGTTTTTGTCAGCGGCGGTACAGGGCCTTATTTCTTTGATTGGTCCCTGGATCCATTTGATGGAATTGGCAATTCTGCTATTGCCGGCGGTACGGTGGTAGCAGGCGATTATACTGTTGAAGTTACGGATGCCAATAATTGTCCGTCGCTTTTAGAGCTCATTACATTAGAAGATCCTCCGTCTATAGTCGTATCCTTTTCAGCGATTGATTCGGTTAGTTGTTTTGATAGCCAGGGGGTACCTTGTGATGGATTGGCTACGGCTTCCGCCGAATATAGTGATGGGGCGGCAGGCAATTTCAACTTTAACTGGTCTTCCGGTGAAACTGATCTGGGGGTTCCAAGCAGCATGGCTTCCATGCTTTGCCAGGGCAACCAGAATGTTGTTGTTTCGGATGGCACTTGTGCGGTTACAGCTACCGTTCTTATACCCGCTCCAACGCCTTTGATGGAAGGGCCTAATTCCTCGGTGGACAGAGTAAGTTGTTTTGGTTTTGCAGACGGAACGATCACGGCAGATGTATCCGGAGGAACACCGCCTTACAGTTTTGACTGGGGCGGCGGTATTACCGGACAAACAATCAACAATTTAGCACCTGATGACTATGTTTCTGTTATTTCAGACAGTAAGGGTTGTCAGTTTCAGTTTACTGCAACCGTTGGAGAACCAGACCCATTTGTAGCTATTTTAGATAATCAAAGCACCCTTGATACAGTCAATTGTTTTGGGGATATGAATGGTGTGATTACGGTTTCGGCTCAGGGTGGAAACCTTGATATCAGTACATTCCTGTCATATAGCTGGCAAAACAATATCTCCAGTTCATCCTCAGCGAGCGGATTGGGTGCCGGCATTTATTCGGTTACCGTTTCGGATGTAAAAGGTTGTGAAGATGAGATAAATGTTCAAATTTTTGAGCCTTCTGAGGTCATGTTTGAAGTGGGCGATGTAGAACCAATTCTTTGTGCTGGTCAGCAAACATTTGTAACTGTTGATACGGCTTACGGTGGAACGGGCTTTTCAAATATCTGGTATTCCTTTTCTGTTGACAATGCAGTTAATCAATCACTTGGAACACCAATTCCGATCTTTGCCGGTGCGCATTTGGTAACGGTTTCAGATGATAACGGATGTACTTCCGATACGCTGATCAATATACTTGAGCCGGCTCCAATTTTGTTGGAATATCCGGATCTGGTAGTAGTAGAGTTGGGCGATAGTGTTGTTTTGCAACCGAGTTTGTTGCAGTTGGTAGTTCCGTTGAATGAGGATTCGGTTTACTGGACACCACAGCTTTTCCTGACCTTTGGTGATAATCCCCTGGAACCAACCGTTACGCCAATCGATGACATTACCTATGAGGTTTTGATCTATGACGAAAATGGTTGTCCGGCCTTAGCAACAGTGCGGGTAGAAGTGGATAAAAACATCAATGTGTACATTCCGAATATTTTCTCTCCGGATGGGAACGGCCTAAACGATTTCTTCCAGGTCTTCACCGGTAACGGGGTCGAAGTGGTGCGGAATTTGCGCATCTTCGATCGTTGGGGCGAGATGGTCTTTTACAAAACCAATATCCCTGCCGGAGCGGATGAAACGCAAGGTTGGGATGGTACCTTCAGAGGCCGGGAAATGAATTCCGGGGTTTATGTTTACATGGCCGAAGTGGAATATAAAGACGGTCGGGTCATCCTCTTCCGTGGAGATATAACCCTGATGCGTTAATAAACATGAGTCATCCCTAATTTTGAGCCTACATAAAAAAGCGGCAATTTGAGGTGGCAGCTCTTAAACGGTAAATCGGTATCGAAGCAATTCGGTACCGATTTCCTGTTGTATGGACCCACTGTTTAAGGAAAGGTGCCGCTCCTACGGA
>JAGQWR010000066.1:50777-65903 GCA_020437105.1 Saprospiraceae bacterium | reverse complement strand
CTGCCGCCGGTAGCCGACTGGATTCTTCAGATGATTCAAGTGGTTTTGAAATGGATGATGATGACGGAAATTAATCTGCATCCACCGACATCCAAATTCAAATAAAAATTAAAAAAGGTATTGTATGTCAATCCGCCAAATAATTTTATTCTGCTTTTTTCTGCTCAGCCTGCCAATGACGCTGGTGGCTCAACCGGACGATCTTCCGGCAGAACAGGTAACTGTACTTAAAAATTTTGAAGCCACGCTGGCTGAATCCGAGCGGCTCACGGTGCAGCCGGAGTTGCCAGAATTGGATACATCGAAAGCCCAACAGGCCTATACTCTTCCTAATAAGTTTCTTCAGGTGGACTACCCGGCACCAAAAATTCGTCCCCTGGCAATGTCGGGAGATGATGTGCCACAGGCATACAACGGATATGCAAAACTGGGTGCGGGTATTCCGACGTCCATTTACGGATCTGCCGGATACCACATCTTTGCGGAAGATCAGTTTGACTTCGGAATAGATCTCAAACACCATTCCGCGAATTTCAAAAAGATAGAGCACCAGCGCTTTATGGTCAATGACATTCAGGGTCAGGGCACCTATTATTTTGACGAGGGCTTTGCTGCAAATGCCAAACTGGGTTATAATACAGACGACGTCTATTATTATGCGTTCAATTCCCAGGAAGAATTGATGGATAGCGTTGTACAGAAAGCAGATGTCCAGCAGCGCTTTTCCACATTCAATTTTGGGGCCAGCTTCTTTAACGGAGAACGAAATGTTGGCGACATCGACTATAAAGCTGGTTTCGACCTCTATACACTGGGCGATAATTACGGAAGTAACGAACGCGGTTTTAATCTGGAGCTGGGTGGCACCAAATGGATTAATGGAGACCATGCACTAACGGTCTTGATTTCAACAGACTTCACACGGTTTGAGGATACGGCAGTTCAAAATCTGAACAACTTTTACCTCCAACCTTCCTTTACTTTCCATGGTGATTTCTTTAAGGCCAAAGCAGGTATTAACCTGGTTTCCTACAAGGATGAGTTTACTTTTTTCCCCGATTTGGAGGTTTCTGTAAATGTGATTGGCAGTCAATTAGCGGCTTTCGCCGGATGGAATGGCAGCCTGGTCAAAAACAACCTGCAAACGCTATCCAACTTCAATCCGTTTATTAATACCCGGATTCCACTGGCCAATACAGAATACCAGCACTATTTCGGTGGTATAAAAGGCGATATAAAGATTGTACAATACTCTGCTACCGTTGGGGTAAAACAGGCAAAAGGACTGGCTTTATACATTCCGGAGGTCATGCCCGAAAGTGTGATTCGAAGACGATTTGATATTTTTTATGATACCGCTACAATTGTCAACTTCGAGGCATCACTGGCAGTCAATCCGACCAAAGGTCTGACGATCCTCGGTACCCTGAATAACAATGTTTATTCACTTACGAATGCCGAAAAGCCTTATGGGTTGCCTGCGTTTACACTGAATGGCGGGGTAATTTATACCACTCTCGAAAACAAACTCAAACTTCGGGCTGATCTGTTTATGGAAAATGGTATTCCGTATATCACAGATGAAGGACTGACCGATAACCTGAATGGCCTGTTTGACATCAGTTTTGGCGCAGACTATTTCCTGACTCAAAACTTTGGCCTTTTCTTACAGGTGAATAATCTGGCGGATAATAAACGGCAGCGTTGGGCCGGTTACCCTACCTATGGCATTAATGTGTTAGGTGGAATTAACCTGAAATTTTAGTGTCGCCCAATTAGTTGAGCTTATCGTATATGGCAAGAAGCTTTTTTTCCTCTTGCTCCCAGGTCCAGATATGGGCGGCTCTATGACAAGTTTGTTGTAGCTGCTCATATCTGGATTTTTCCCGATCCAGTCGAATTATTTCCGCCGCTATCTGCTCCGGATCCAGGTTTTTCAATAAAATAAAACAGGGTTGTTCCTCCTGTAAAGCCCGGTATTCCGGAAAGTCCATTTGCAGGGAAGGCACTCCTGCTTGTACATAATCAAAGGCTTTGTTTGCCAAGGAGAAATAATAACTCAGGCCCTTATTCTCCAGCAAATTTAAACCGAGCCAAACAGTGGGTGTCAGGGCTTTCAATTCCCTTGGGAGGACAAACCCCAAAAATCGAATCCGTTCCTGCAATCCGGCATCCAAAACCTGCTTTCTCAATACATTTGATAAATCCCCCTCCCCTGCCAGCCACAGAGTAAAAGAAGCAGGCAACAGGCTCATAGCTGAAATAATCGACTCCAGGCCACGTCCGGCATTTAAGGCACCCTGGTAAAAAAGGATACGCTCTTGGTTTTCAGGCCTTTTTTCATGCGGTGCATCCGCCAGCGGAAGATTGCGCACAACCCCAAAGGACTGCTGGTATTTCTCCTCAAATATACGCGCCAGTCCTGGCCCAACCGTATAACAGGCATCCATAGCCGGGATACAATAGCGGGCAATGCGCTCCCAAAGTGCCTGGATCCGCGGACGATCGACTACTTCAGGAACTTCAGTAAAGTACTCATGGGCATCATACACCAACTGGCAGGATTTGAATTTGGCAGCCAGCCTGACAGCCAAAATGGTATCCAGGTCAATAGCATTTAAGATATCAGCCTTTCGGAAAAGCAGGAAGAAAAACAGCCGGATATTGTACTCCAGATAAAACCATTTTCCTTTCTGAAAAAAGCAGTACAGCCGCTTCTGCGAATAGCTTTCTTCTGAAAGCGGTTTGGAATCGACCTTCTTTCGTCCAACCAATAAAACACGGTAACCTGCCTTTTGTAAGCTGGAGCAGATCCGCTGCATACGTTGATCGTAAACCAGATCCGTGGTGACAGTTAGTATAATACGCTTCATGAATCGTCGCCGGATTTTGTGTCCCACTGAATCTTTCCGCTCTGGCGTTTGATCCAACCTTCTTCTGCATACTCTTCCAGAATCTCCCCAACGATCTCTTGTTTAAGAATAGAAAAGGTACTTAAAAAGGCCTTCTCATTCCAGCTGGATTTTTGGAGCATGTCTTTTACCTGTTCCCGGATTTCCTGAGATCCTTTTTCTTTTTGTTTGCGCGCCAGACAGAGGTCACAGATTCCACAGGTCTCCGTATAATCTTGTCCGAAATAACGCAGCAGTGACTGGTTTCGGCAGGTTTTCTCTACCGTGTAGGCCTTCATCGCATCCACCTGGGTCTGCTGCACTATTTGGCGTTCGCGAATGAGTTTATGATCCAGGGAAAGTGCTTCAACAGCGACCCGTTCTCTTAAAAAAACCAGTTGCGGCTGATCGACAGCTTCTTCATAAGACAGGATGCCATCCTTTTTGAAAACCTGAAAAATCTGGACCAGATCGGCCGTTTCCATTTTTAAAAATTGGGCCAGTCGGTCTTCCCTGATCGGAACCGGCTGATGGAAAGCACCTGCATTGATCCGGAGCAGGGATTTTAAAACGGTTTCATATTTTTTTTGCTTCAATTGATAATCATAGAGCCCTTCTTTGTCCACCAAAATCTGGTACATCGAGGGCCGGTAAACGGCATCCGACAAACTAATCCAGCCATCCTGTTCAAGTTGTTTGAGGCAGTAATGGACCTTACCGGGATACAGATCAAATATTTTGCAAAAATCGATCAGGTTAAAAGTATATGAATCGCCGATACCGCCACCTGTGGCTAATTGAAAATAGCTGCCCAAAGCCCGATATACCTGGCGCACTTCCTGAATCGAGGGAAACTGCATTTCAAGTTGCTTGTCCAGTCGATCCACATCCTCCTGGTGGTAAATCAACACGGCGAAAGACCGTTTGCCATCACGCCCTGCTCTTCCGGCTTCCTGGAAATAAGCCTCCGGACCTTCCGGTAAATCGAGGTGTATTACCGACCGTACATCCGGCTTATCTATTCCCATGCCAAAGGCATTGGTACTTACAATTACGCGTATCTTATTCTGGATCCAATCCGTTTGTCGGGTAGCCCGATCCTTCGCCGAAAGGCCGGCATGATAATAACTGGCCTGAATACCGGAACGGGAAAGCAGGCTGGCTATTTCCCTTGTTTGGCGCCTGTTGCGTACATACACAATAGAGGTACCTGCCACCTTCTTTAAAATCCGAATCATGGCTTCCTCCTTTCCTTCTTCTTTCAGAACCACATAGGATAGATTATCCCGAAGGAAGCTCTTTTGAAATCGCTCCGCATTTCTGCGAAAAAGCAATTTCCGGCAAATATCGTCTGCTACATCAGGTTTTGCGGTAGCGGTAAGAGCCAGGATGGGGGTATTAGGCAGCCATTCGCGGGCTTCGGCAATTTGCAGATATGCCGGACGAAAATCGTATCCCCATTGGGAAATACAGTGTGCTTCATCCACTGCAAGCAAATTGACATTCATTTTCGGGATGCGGGCGATGGCCATTTCGGTCTGCAAACGCTCCGGTGAAATATACAAGAGTTTCAATCCGCCGTAAACGGCATTATCAAAAATGCGGTCTATTTCCGACCAGGGCATGCCCGAATAGATAGCCGCTGCCGGAATATTTCGTTTTTGGAGTTGGTAAACCTGATCCTGCATCAAAGCAATCAAAGGGGAAATAACCAGACAGAGGCCTTCCTGGCAAAGGGCCGGCACCTGATAGCAAAGTGATTTGCCTCCACCGGTAGGTAGCAGCGCAAGAGCATCCTTACCATCAAGTACTGTCTGAATAATATCTTCCTGTACAGACCTGAAAGCGGGATACCCCCAATACGTTTTTAATATATCCAGCGGATTTTCCTGCAAGTCAAAGGCTTTGACACGAAGATATAGAACAAATGCAAAAAGGTGTCTAACCTTTCGGCTAAACACCTTTTATGCGTCCTTTAACGATGAGTTGGGTGTGTGTTCTGAACCTAATCCTTTTTTGTAAGGGAATAAGTTTTGTTGATGTCTGTTGGGTAATTCTCAGCAAACTTACAATCCTCCATGTGAATTGAAGCTTCTGTGGGCTGCCCCATCGTATAGATACCGCCGCCCCAAAGGAAGGCCGTATTTTTCTTGAATGTACAATTGCGTAGGTCGAGGTTTACCTTGGTTGAAGATGATTTTACAAAGATACCGGCACCGTAGCTGGCCAGGTTGTTTTCAAAAAGACACTCATCCAAAACAGGCATGCTTGTTCCGCCATTGCGATTGTCATTATATACTGCACCGCCATCCAGGTCGGCACGATTATCTTTAAATTCACAGTTCACAAAAACTGGGCGGCTATTGCCGGCATTGCCATTGCTATAGAAAGCAGCACCATCACGTGCGGCATTGCGCAGAAAAACACAGTTGATGATCATTGGAGAAGAACTACCGCCATTTGATCCATCATTATACCAACCAGCTCCACAACGGTGTGAACAACCCTCCGGACCTTCTCCGTTGGCGTTTCCGTTTGTGATGATAAACCCATCAAGTACAGTTTCGGTACTCACGTTGTGGGTAGAAACGATGGTAAAGGTATTGTCATTCTGATCACTGTTGTTACCAATTTCACCGCTGAGGATTGTTGGATGGTACTGCCAGTTACGATCAGTAAGCTGTAATTCGTAGCCTGAAAAACCACCGTAAACTTTTACGCCGTCTTTAAGTACGAATGAAGCATTGCGATCATTTGTTTGGGAAGCGGTGTAAGTACCTTCTGCTACCCAGATCTGATCACCGAAATTTGCCTGCACGAGAATCTCAGCAAGATCAGCAGCCGCAGTTTCCCAGGAACTTCCGTTACCGGTACCTTCTGAGGATACAAAATAAGTTTGCTGAGCTGCCATCGGTAAGCAAAGCATTAATCCTAGTAGAGCGTTAATCCAATTTTTCATGATAATTCAGTCCACATACGGTTCAGAAATCAGTGAAATACGTCAAAGCCTGAAATCAAGCTTCACAACTGATTTGAATACGTTCTTGTAACAGAATTACAATTGCCCAAAGGGCAGCATGGGAATAATTTGTTCTCGGAGCACAGAAAACTGATAGGGATTCCAGTTTTCTACACCAATTAAATTTAGGGGTAGCGTTTACTAATCGGTATGGGAGAACTAAGGGGATGCAAGTTGGGGAAAACCTGCGATACAAATATAATATCCGAAGTCGGTTAATCCAATTTAAATTTTGCCTTTTTTATTTAACGGCGGTTTCCTTTCTGGAAACGGTGCCCTACCACAGTCGAAAGGGTAAATCCGCCAAACACATACAGGTCATTATTCTCCGGATTACCTCTAATCTTACCAACCGGGTTGGGTAATTCCTGTTGTAAATATTCTGGTGTACGGAAGGAAAGGGTTGCTGCCATGGGATCACGTAGCACCAGTAGCTGCTGATCCGGATAGGTACCACTGACATCATCCAGGTAATCGGTAAAGGTCTGCCGGAACCCAATTTCAAAACCCAGGTTAATCCGTTTTCCGATATTAATATTAAAACCGATACCCATTGGGATGGACCATTGTACCAAATCATAAGGTTCTTTCTCCGGATAGGCATCTAACCACTGTCCCTCAGTACCCAGGGGCTGTAAGGCCACCCACTTCCCTTCCCAACGCGCTTCCGGGTTGAAGTAAAAAGCAGAGACACCCACAAATACATAAGGAGCAGCAACCCGCCGGTCCTTCTCCCCAAAATGCAAAAAGGTGATTTCAAACTGGGTGCCTACCTCATATAAATCTGAGCGAAAGTGCAGATTCCGTTCGCGCACCAGCAAACCATCATAGTTTTCATCGCTGCCGCTAATGGTTCCTTTGTACAAATGCCATTTCCAGGAAATAGCCCGATTTAGGTTGTAACGCAAAAAGGCGCCATAAGCCGCATGGCATTCTGCCACCTCGAAACGCTCTTGCTGTAAATCACCCAAATAAGTGGAAAAACCATAGAACATGCCCAGTTCGGTGGTGTTGTACTGCGCATGCAGTCTGGTTCCCAAACAACAAAGCAGTAACACTGTTGAAATGAATAACCCTTTCATAATTTCAATTTTTACCCATAAACCAATATACCCGGTTGACCATTCAACCGGAAAATTCCGAAACAGGGGTAGCATGCAACAGAAACACTGTTGCAGAGAAGGGTTTTAGCAGGGAGATGCCGGGGTCTGGGGGAATGTTTTATAAATCGGTAATGGGAAAGAAGAGGTATTTTCCTCGAAGCGACTGCTAATATAATTAATTGATTCGATTGCCCGAAAAAAAAATAAATCCTGCCTAAGTATTATGTGCTGATTGAACGACTATTCGGAGCGGGTTCGCTGTTTATTTTTTATTTTACATTCAGGTAGGTCTAGGGTCTAGGGTCGAAGGTCTAGGGTCGAGGGTCTAGGGTCTAGGGTCTAGGGTCGAAGGTCGAGGGTCTAGGGTCGAAGGTCTAACGCTTGCAGCGGTATAGTTATCCATGATGACCGGGTTTTCCAGACTTTAGACGCTCGACTTTAGACCCTCGGATATTTTATCAATGCTGATCATTCATTTTGTCCGCATACCTATTCACAAGAATTAAGCTTCGATGGCCAACACAATTTCACAGCGTGTTTATGATTTCTTAAAGGACTTTCCGCCCTTCAGCCTGTTGGAAAAAGAGGTGTTAGAACGCGTTTCAGAACGGGTCATCGTGCGCTATGTGCAGCCAAAGGAAATTATTTTCAGACAAGGTGAGTCTCCAAAACCCTTTATATACATTGTTCGGGAAGGAGCCGTGCATTTACTTCGCACAGAGGAGGAAGATCGAATCCTTATGGACGAATGCGACGAGGGAGATGTTTTCGGTATTCGTCCGCTTATCGCCCAACAACCCTATTCTCTGACGGCTATGGCCGTGGAAGAAACCCTGATCTATGCTATCGGTATTGAAGGTTTTGAAAAGGTGCTGAACGAAAACCCCAAGGTAAGTTTCTATCTGGCCACTAATTTTGCAGCCGGCGTACGCAATCGATTTTCATCGGAAAATAAAGGGCGGATATTCCTGGACCGCGATATGCTGATCGACTCTAATTTCCGGCTGGTGGAGGTTCAGTCAATGGAGACCAGCAGAACGCCGGTAACCTGCAGCCCCGGCACCCGGGTGCGATCTGCTGCGCTCACCATGACTGATAACGAGGTCGGGTCGATCGTGGTCGTCAATGATGCCGGCCACCCTTTAGGTATTCTAACAGACCGCGACCTTAGAAAAAATATTGCAACCGGCATCCACGGACTGGATACTGCGGTATCGACCTTTATGAGTAAGCCAGTCATTTGCGTGCCACCGAATATTACGATGGCCGATGTACAGATTATCATGGTCAAACACCGGATCCATCACCTCTGTGTAACAGAAACCGGTCGGCCGGATTCACCTGTTCGTGGCGTCATCTCAGAACACGATCTGTTGGTCATCCAGGGGAATAATCCGGCGATCCTGCTGA
This sequence comes from Saprospiraceae bacterium, assembly GCA_020437105.1. GTDB lineage: Bacteria > Bacteroidota > Bacteroidia > Chitinophagales > Saprospiraceae > JAAEZH01. Next base: position 57,480 of record JAGQWR010000066.1, on the reverse strand, counting down.
AAGAAATACGGAAAGGAAAACAGCCTGCCGAACTGAAACAAATTCGGGAGAAAGCCGAAACCCTGCTCCGGAAGTACCTGCATCAGGAGGTATCTATTTCCTTTATTTCGACCATCATGTCGGAGATTAACGATGCCATAATCTGCCAGGCAATCAAACTCAGTGAAATTGCACTGGTGGCAGAGGGCATGGGCCCCGCTCCGACAGCCTATTCCTGGCTTGGCCTGGGTAGTGAAGGCCGGGAGGAACAATTACTTCGCACGGATCAGGACAATGCCCTGGTATTTGCCGATGTGCCCAAATCGAAAGAAGAGGCTACCCGCAGCTGGTTTCTGCAATTTGCCCAATCGGTCACGCGTATGTTGAATCAGGTAGGCTTCGATTTTTGTCCGGGAGACATGATGGCCAGTAATCCGTCCTGGTGTCTGTCAGAATCAGAATGGAAAGAGCAATTTTCCCGCTGGATTTTAAACCCCAATCAAAACTCTATCCTCTACTCTACTATATTTTTTGATTTCCGCTGCATATTTGGAGATGAGAATATGCCAAAAGCCTTAAGCCAGCACATTCTGGACATGGTCAAAAAGCAAACCATTTTCCTCAATTTTTTAGCGAAGCATGCACTGGATAATCCGCCGCCATTGAGCTTTTTCAGAAACTTTGTGGTGGAGAGATCAGGCGAACACAAGGATGAATTTGACATTAAAAAAAGAGCGATGATGCCGCTGACGGATGCAGCCCGAATCCTGGTACTCGAAGCTGGTGTATCCGGCATTAATAATACCTTCCGAAGATTTGAAAAGATGGCTGAACTAGAGCCTCAAAATGCAGATATCTATATATCGGCAGCCAACGCCTATGAAATACTCATGCGGTATCGTGCCCTCCAGGGGCTCCAGAATCGAAATTCCGGACGCTATTTTAAACCGGATGAATTGAATAAGATGCAAAGGCTGCAACTACGCAATTGTTTCTACCCCATTTCGGAGATCCAAAGCCTGTTGAATTTACGATTTCAATTAAGTGTGTTGCGCTAATGTCAAATTGGTTTACAAATAGAAACGGGAAAAACCCGGCAATTCCGCAATGGAAGGCTTATGAAGCCTTATCTTTTTCGCGGAAGCGCCAAAAAAAGCGGCCGATTGAAGCGACCCGTTTTGTTGTATTTGACACTGAAACTACCGGACTCAATTACCAGCAGGACCGCATCCTTTCCATTGGCGCAGTATCCGTGATAAACGGACAAATTGACCTCAGTAATACTTTTGAGAAATTTCTCATACAGGATTTTGCGCCTGCTCCCGAAAGTATCCCGATCCATGGCATTTTACCTCAAACCATTCTGGCTGGTAGCTCTGAAGCCGAAACACTGGGTGCCTTTTTGGATTATGTAGGCGATTCCATCCTCGTAGGGCACCATGTCGGGTTTGACCTGGCAATCACAAATGTGGCACTTCAACGGCATGGTTGCGGCAAATTACGCAACCAAAATCTCGATACGAAGATGCTGGCACTTCGGGTAGAACATGTGCTGAAAACCAGTTTTTACAGACCGGATGACTACACACTCGATGCGCTTTGTATGCGTTTTAAACTCACACCCAGCGACAGGCATACCGCTAGCGGCGATGCTTATCTGACCGCACTTTTACTGCTCAAGCTGCTCTATCGATTGAAACTCCGCGAAGTGCACACACTGGGGGCCTTATTAGGAAGCTAAGCCCCCCTACTCCGGTGTAGCTTTCCCGTATTCTTCCGTCGGCACGATCACATAACCGGATTGCACCCGGTCGCCAAAGTCGTCGAAAGAAATCCAGAGGTAGCCGTTATGCCCCCAGGTGCTTCCGTAAGTCCCAAGTACTTCAAAGGCTTCCTTGTTTTCGTCATAACCAACTACCACCAGGTAAGCTGTTTCTTCTTTACCTGCTTTTGAGGCATCTTTCCACTCCTTGGTACCTTTCAATTGGTCAAAATCTTTCGGAACTTTAATCTCCACCATCACCGGATTTCCCCGCATCAGTGCTTTCCGGGTTTCATAGGTTTTTTGTCGGCCGCCAACCTGCTCTCGATAAATCAACAGGAAGTTCTTAATCCGATACTTGGGCGTGGCATGCACACCCGGCGAAATAGCCGCAGAGCCATAAGGCATAATCGCTGCACTGACGGTCCCGTTTGTTACAAGAAAAGCCAGTGATTTTCCGGTTTCGGTCTCCGACAAACTCAGATTAATATAATCCGGACTAAGGTTGACCTTAAAGTTTTGATCGAAGTTGACATAATACTCCAGGCAGGTAGCTAAGGCATAAGAGGAAGGCGTACCGAGATTGACCCTTGAGCGGGGAGGCATCAGGTATGGCTTAACGCTTTGCTCTTCGAGCATCGACCTGGAATTACTTCCAATGCCGGGCATGGTGACCATCATCTGGTCAATCAGTTCTGCCGACTCAATACCGATCGGGTATTTTTCGGTGCTGGGAATGGTATCGTTTTGTGCTTGAAGATTAGAAAGGGTAAAAGACAGGAACACTCCAAAAACGATTGATCTGAACATAAAATCCTTATTTTTCTCCTACAACGTAAGTACTTGCCTAATTCGTTTCCACCGCCTGTTAATTTATGTACTTATTTAGCTATCGGTATATAAACAGAGGAAAGTGGAAGCATGCTGAATGCTGAATTATGAACGCATTAAACGATTCAAACCTGAGCGAAGCAAACACTTACAGAGGCACGTTCCCATGCTTTTTCCTGGGCAGGGTATCCACTTTATTTTCCAGCATATTAAACCCTGCAATTAATTTTCGGCGGGTTTCCGAAGGCTGAATAACCTCATCGATAAACCCGCGGGCGGCGGCCCGGTACGGGTGGGCAAATTTCTCTGAATATTCCTGTTCTTTTTCGGTCAGTTTGGCTTCCGGATCATCGGCTTCTTTTATTTCCTTTCGGAAGATGATCTCACTGGCACCACGAGCGCCCATAACAGCAATTTCGGCTGTAGGCCATGCGTAATTCAGGTCAGCGCCAATGTGTTTGGAATTCATCACATCATAGGCCCCTCCGTAGGCCTTACGGGTAATCAGGGTAATCCGGGGCACGGTAGCCTCACTAAAGGCATAGAGCAATTTAGCTCCATTGGTAATGATGCCATTCCACTCCTGATCCGTACCGGGCAAAAAACCGGGCACATCAACCAAGACCAATAAAGGGATATTAAAACAATCGCAGAAGCGCACAAACCGGGCGCTCTTACGCGAGCTGTTTACGTCGAGTACACCAGCTAATACCATAGGCTGGTTACCAACGATCCCGATTACCTTGCCGCCAATTCGCGCAAAGCCAATAATAATGTTTTCGGCAAAGTCCGGCTGGATTTCAAAAAAGGTATCTGTATCTACGATGCCATGCACGACATCGCGCATGTCATAGGGATGTTGTCGATTTTCGGGTACAATGTCATTTAATTCCTGGCGCCATTCTTCGCTATACTCAAAGGGAAGTGCAGGTGGTTTTTCTTCATTATTCTGCGGCAGGTAGGAAAGCAATTGGCGCAACTTCAGGATACAATCCAGGTCGTTGGCAGCAGTCAGGTGGGTCACACCTGATTTCACCGCATGGGTAGAAGCACCACCCAATTCTTCTGCAGTAACGGTTTCGTTGGTTACTGTTTTTACCACACTCGGCCCGGTGACAAACATATACGATGTCTGCTCGACCATCATGATAAAATCAGTAATAGCAGGTGAGTAAACAGCACCTCCGGCACAGGGGCCCATAATAGCCGAAATCTGAGGGATCACACCGGATGCCCGTACATTTCGGTAGAAAATATCAGCATAACCGCCCAATGAACGCACCCCTTCCTGAATCCGGGCGCCTCCACTATCATTAAGACCAATAACCGGCGCCCCGTTTTGCATAGCCAAATCCATGATCTTGCAAATCTTTTCGGCATGTGTCTCAGAAAGCGATCCGCCGAAAACGGTAAAATCCTGGGCAAAAACATAAACTAACCGGCCATTGACAGTGCCGTAGCCGGTCACTACCCCGTCACCGGGGATCGTCTCCATTTCAAAATCGGTGGTCCGATGCAGGACGAGCATACCGATTTCTTCAAAGGTGCCTCTGTCGAGGAACAGCGTTATCCGCTCCCGGGCAGTCAGTTTGCCCTGTTTATGATGCTTGTCAATCCGGGCTTTCCCGCCGCCTTCCAGGGCTTGATCTATCCGGGATTGGAGGTCTTTTAGTTTATCTTGCATAGAGCCTTATCGTTATACATTCGGGTTATACACCACAAAACCTTTGCCAACAGAATAGTTGGATCGGCCAAAAAGTTTTTGATCCAGCCAGATAAAAGCATCTGTGAGTTTCACGATTCCCGGTTCTTTCAGGGATGGACGCAATTTCATTTTTTTCTCCGTCTGGCCGGTGTGATTTCCGGCATTATCCTTAAAAATAGCCTGAATCCAACCTGTATAATACATCTCTGAAAGCGCCACCAAATGGCCACTCAGGTTATTTTCTTCTACAACTTCCAACTTATTATCAGCCGCCCATTGTCTGAAATCGGCCCCTTTAATCAGGTATTCATGTCCGAACGCATGGGCGCCCTGCATGATTTTACGTCCGGTAAATTTACGAAGCACCTTATTGATGGGGTCATAGGTCCAGGGAAAATCATATTGCGGAAAACTGATGAAAGCATAACCTCCGGGTTTCAATACACGTGTTATCTCCTCCAGCATGCGGGCAGGTTTGCCAACGTGTTCCATGACGTCAATAGACAGAATAAAATCAAAACTATTATCCGGAAAGCTCAGCTCCAGGGCATCTTCTACCTGATAGCGTACATTCTCCAAATCCTCGTTTAGCCTTTCGGCGAAAGCCACATCGCGCGCATTAATATCACAGGAAACCAGTTCCTGGCAGGCTGCAGCTACCATGGGATCATAATCGCCCTCTCCGGTACCCAGGTTCAGTCCCTTGCCCAGCGGACCGTATTTTTTCAAGCACCTGCTTGCAAAGAGATACCGATTTCGGTAGGTCGGAAAAAGTAGTTTATAGTTCATGTTGCGCGCTGCGGAATTATTAAAGCCCCTGGGCCAATTGTCTCAACTGATTTGCACGGGCCACATCGCCTTTCTGCTCATAAATTACGGCGGCAAGTTCATAGGCAGCTTTAAAGCGCTGATTGGCATTTATGGATTTTTCGAGGTTTGCCAAAGCCAGGTCAAGTTGCCCGTTCTGGCGTTGCACCACTGCCCAATAATAATACCCAACGGAGTAACCCGGATCGATTTCTGTCGTTCGCCGAAAGGCAGCTTCTGCTCCTGCAAAATCCCCCATATTTAACTTAGAGACACCCAGGAAATATAATCCTCCCAGGTTCTCCGGAACAATTTCCAATACCTTTTCAGCGGCAGCCAGAGCTTCTTGCGGACGTTGTAAATTTAGATAAGCATTTGCGAGTCCGGTCCAGGCTTGCTCATTGTCCGGATAGGCTGCTACTTCGCGCTGGAAAAAAGTAATGGCTTCTTCCCAATTCCGGCTCTTGATGGCCTGCTCACCCAGATACGCATCCTTGGTACCTGCTTTTAAAACAGCTGTCAATGGAACGCCGTTTGCTTCCACCACGTGTATAGCTTTTGAGGATGGCCAGATGCCTTCGCGCAATTGGGGCCCACGCACATAACGCGCAGGGAAAATCCCATAATCCCAATCTACTGTATAGCGCTGACTGTATTTTACATAGCGTACCCGGACAATATCACCATAGCGGTTTCCGAGTTCGCGGCGTGCGATATAGGAAAAACTGGAGGCGATGGTAACGGTATCTTTCATGTCGGGCGAAATGATCCCTTCATCTTCCATCCAATCTAAAGCTTCTTTTACGCTCACGCCCCAGTAATCGGTTTCAAACTGCCCATAAGCGCCCCGCAGGCCACCAGATAACTCATTAAAATAGACATAAGCCAAATGCGGATTGCGCACGATAAAGGAGGCTGGCAATAATAATAAAATACCGACCACTCCATACAAAGCCGGCTTTGCCCAATTCGGACGCTGGAGTATCTGTTCCAGTTCCAACCAAAAAAGCGCAGCCAGAATAACCAGTCCCGGATAGACAAACATTAAGTGTCGCCAACCATCATGCAAGAGCGAATCCTTATAAATGATATATGCCAGCGGAAACAAACTTGTAAAGAGCAGCAGGTTTATCGGCAAGCCGCCATAACGGTTCGTTAATTTCCGGTACAGCCCGAGGCTGCCGAAAAAGCCAATCAGGACAATTATCGGAATGGTACGCACGATCCAGGTCAGAACATAGTACCAGGGCGTTTCATCTGACATGACATTATCGCCTTCAAACAACACCCGGATTTTCACACCAAGTTTGGAGAATTCTGTCAGTGCTTCCAGTGGGTGGCTGATCGGATTAACAAGCGCATAAGGCCAAAACAAGACCGCTAAAACATAACCGGCCAGGCCGCTAAGGAGTCCGTATTTAACATAGGGAAACCAATTTTCTGTTTTTGCAAATCCTTTAAGTCCGAACTTACTATAAAAATGACCGAGGGAGAACAGTCCGAGATAACCCAGCAACAATAAGCCGCCGGCACGGGTAGAGATTGCCAGTCCGATACCGGCTGCCAGCCCCAGCACCAATTTCCAATCGGGTGTAGGCATGGCACGCAGGAGCAGGAGC
>JAGQWR010000066.1:29289-50669 GCA_020437105.1 Saprospiraceae bacterium | reverse complement strand
TAGCCGGCCAATTGTTTAACAAAAAGAGCAATAAACAGCATGGCCAGCCAGCCCAGAAAGGCATTAAAGATGTGGCGTACATGGTGGTAGCCGGTGTCATCTACTTCAAAGCCAAATGCTTTGTTGGCTACGCCGGTAACCAGGTCAAAAAAGCCACCATAATAATGCATGTTGCCCTTTGGGATATTTAGGGCCGAAGTATCCGCACCAAAGGATGCGTAATAATTTACCAGCTTTTCCGAATAGTCATTTTGATATTCATCGTCTCCATTGATTCCGGTACCCAGAGAAAGGACAACAAGCAGCACGGCAGCTACTCCAAGCAGCACCCGAAAGGCTAATTGCCATTTTGGGTTTTCAACTGGTTTATCAGGCAGCACCCTGCTTTCAGTTGCCTGAACAGGCTTTTGCTTTTTTGATTTTGTTGATTTACGATTGCTCATCCCTCATGTTTTGCCGGCCGAAAGATAGGATTTTTTGCGTGATGCCACCGAATCTGCCGGCCGGACTTCCGGAATTTTCATCCGGAGACTGCGTGGCAGGAACATTCAGAAAAACAGCAACTATTACCTCAATTTACTGCAAACAAAACCTACACACCGCCATAAAAAGGTTTACTTTTGCTGCTTAATAATTGGGCAAAAATAAAGTTGCATTTTATTTTTTATCGCCCCTTAATTTTCGCACAAATTGATACAATGAATCCAATAGCCATTCAACTTCTTTCAGACCGCGTATTAGAACTGGAGGAATCTGCTACTATAAAAATGTCTCAAATGGCCCGTGATCTTCGGGACAAAGGGCATTCGGTGATCAGTCTGAGCTTGGGAGAACCTGACTTTGACACCCCTGCACACATTAAGGAGGCAGCCAAAAAGGCATTGGATGACGGCTTTACCAAATATACTCCGGTACCCGGTTTACTCGAATTGAGACAGGCGATCTCCCGAAAATTCAAGCGGGACAATAATCTGGATTACGCCCCCGACCAAATCGTGGTTTCCAACGGGGCGAAACAGTCTATTGCCAATCTCAGCCTGGCGCTGCTTAATGAAGGCGACGAGGTTATTATTCTGGCACCCTATTGGGTCAGTTATTTTGAAATTGTGCGGCTTGGCGGAGGCGTACCAGTTGTGATTAAGGCCGGCATTGAATCCGACTTCAAAGTATCTCCAGACCAGCTCGCCGGTGCTATCACTGATCGGACCAAACTTGTGCTTTTCTCTTCTCCCTGCAATCCGACAGGATCGGTATATACCAAAGAAGAGTTGTTTGCTTTAGCAGACGTATTGCAAGCACATGAGCAGGTACATGTGATCTCTGATGAGATTTATGAGTATATAAACTTTACGGATAAACACGCGAGTATTGGTTCACATCCGGGTATCAAAGACCGGGTGATCACCATCAACGGAATGTCTAAAGGATTTGCGATGACCGGCTGGCGCCTGGGTTATATGGGTGCGCCAAAATGGATTGCAGATGCCTGTTCCAAGATTCAGGGGCAATTTACTTCCGGAGCTACCTCCTTTGGTCAAATGGCTGCAATTACCGCACTGGAATCTGATCTCGGCCCTACATATGCGATGCGCGATGCCTTCCGGAAACGCCGGGAACTGGTCATTGAGCTACTCAGTGAAATTCCGGGGATGGAGTCAAACCACCCGGACGGTGCCTTTTACGTTTTCCCGGATATCAGTTTCTTTTTCGGAAAAACGCTGCGCGGGTACAAGATCAACAATTCGGAAGATTTTTGCCTGTATCTGCTTCAGGAAGCGCATGTTGCCGTGGTAGAAGGCAGCGCATTTGGTGCGGATCAATGTTTCCGGATTTCCTACGCTGCATCAGAAGCAGATCTTCGGGAAGCGATTGGGCGTATTAAGGCAGCATTGGCTTGAGGTTAACGTTCATCACCAGCCTTGGCCAACCATCAAAATTTATAGTAATGCCAGCGATCTGATCGCAGATACCAGGTGGTGATGCCGCCTACCAGTATCCAGTAAAAGATTTCAGAAGACCAGGCCCAAACCAAACCTGCATCATAGACATCTACTACCAGATATACAAAGACCAGGTAGAGCAAAGCACATAGGGCCTGGATCATTAGCCCAAAAAGGGTGGCTCCTGTGCCTACTACGCCGCTAAAAAATACCCCCGCAACTGAGAAGAGGGCCAGAATGATTAGTAGAATCTTAAGAATGGGTTTGGCTTCCTGAATAAGAGACATATCAGAAGAACCTAATAAAGGATAAAGCAGGACTTCCGGGAATAAAGTCATGGGGATTGTGAGGAACATGGTTACGAAAAAGCAAAGCTTGGCTGTCTTCCAAATGATCGGAAAAACAGCCTGCCGCTTTCTGGCCCCGATAAAATTACTCACCAGCGTATTAACTCCCGAGGCAAAACCCCAGCAGGGAATAGACAGGATTAGATAGACCATCCGCACCAGGTTCGTAACGGCTAATTGGCGTTCTCCCATATTCTCCACAATACCAAAGAAAATAAACCAGCTTCCCAGTCCGACAATAGATTGTGCTACAATAGGCGCACCCAGATGGACTACCCGTTTAATCAAATCCCAATCAATGCTGGGCAATCTGAATATCCGGAACTGTCGAATGTGCTTGTCTTGAATCATATAGACCAGGAAAATCACAAAGGCTACTGCTTCCGCAATCGAGCTGGCTAAACCGGCTCCGGCAATACCCATTTCAGGCATGCCCAAACGACCATATATAAAGCCGTAATTCAGTACAATATTTACCAGCGCCAGAATGAGGGTGTCAATAACGATAAACCAGGTACGGGCAATGCCGGTGTATAAAGCGACGATGGTAACACCGATATAGCTGAAAAATACGCCCCAACTTCGGGTACTGAGGTACTCCAGGCTTTTGTGGTAAATAATATCAGAATCGACAAAAAGCTTAAAAAACCAGGGTGTACCATAGTACATAAACAGGTATAAAGCCAAGGCCAAACCTAATTCAAAATAAAGGATCGCATAGAAGGTACGGCCAATGCGATCATACGATTGTTCGCCATAACGCCGGGCAATCAGAATTTGTCCGCCTCTGGAAAACCCATAACCAATCGCTGCAACAACCAGATAAAATACCCCAACAAAACCAATACTGGCAAAGTCTGCCTCACTGGTGTGATATAGGAATACGCTATCTGTCAGCGCAATCACATTCTGAACGGCACTGCCAAGCATGATAGGGCCAGAAATAGCAAGAATTTGGCGATAAGAGGTTCTTAGTTGCATGCGCCCGTGAAGGTAAATCTTTTGTTTGTAACTCCGGACGCTGAATTAGTTCGCTGCGCGAAGGTTTAAAGCGTTTGAATCGTTATTGCCGTTCATTCGTCATAGACGAATAGACCTTCGATTGGGCGCAGCCCTCTCAACAGACTAATTTTCCGCCAGGAAATAAATAGACCCAAAAAGTCGTAAGACCGCTTCGACCCTAGACCTTCGACCCTAGACCGGGCGCAGCCCCTAGACTGTGAAGCCGAAAGGCGAGCTAGACCGGGCCAAAGGCCCTAGACCTTCGACTTTTAACAAAACACAGCCCTCTCGTCCCAGATTCTGACACTCACATTTCATTAAAAAATTAAAACTTAAAAACTCAGAATTCTTTCCTGTTTTTAAACTATATTCAGAGATACTACACTACATTTCAGGACAACAAAATTTAATTGATATATGAGAAGCTATTCCAAATTCCTTTTCTTCGCCCTGGCAACTTTCCTGATAGCTGCCTGTTCTTCGAATGAACCAACAGAAAAAGAGACCTCGATGCTATACCAAAAAATGGAAATTGAACGTCCGCAGGCGGCACAAAAGCCTAAGGAACTTAGTATCCACGGGGATACCCGAATTGACAATTACTACTGGCTCAATGACCGGGAAGATCCCGAAGTGATCGCGTATCTAAACGCTGAAAACACTTACAAAGACACCATGATGTCGCATCTGAAAGGTGTCCAGGAAGACCTTTTTCAGGAAATAAAAGGAAGGATTAAGGAAAATGATATGTCTGTGCCCTACCAGAATAATGGCTACTGGTATTACGTCAAATATGAAGAAGGCAAGGAATATCCGATCTATTGCCGCAAAAAAGGAAACCTGGAAGCAACCGAGGAGATCATGCTGAATGTCAACGTGTTGGCAGAACCATTCCCCTATTATCAGGTAAGCGGTTTATCGGTCAGTCCGGACAATAAGATCCTATCCTTTGGAGTCGATACCCTGAGTCGCCGGATTTATTCGATTCAGTTTAAAAACCTGGAAACGGGTGAAATGCTGGAAGATATTATCCCAAATACGACCGGACGCGCAGTCTGGGCCAATGACAATAAAACAGTCTTTTTCTCTACCAAAGACGAGACGCTTCGGTCCAATAAAATTTTCCGGCATGTGCTGGGTGCTGACCCGGCAGCTATCCAGGAGATCTATCACGAAGCAGACGAGACATTTAGTACCTATGTCTGGAAAACCAAATCCAAAGATTTTTTGGTGATCTCCAGCAACCAGACCGTTTCTTCTGAGCACCGCTACCTGGATGCCAATGACCCCATGGGCACCTTTCAGATTATCCAGCCCCGCGAACGCCACCTCGAATACGATGTTAACCATTTGGGTGATTACTGGTATATCCGAACCAATATGGATGCCCAGAATTTCAGGTTGATGCGCGCGCCCTTAAATGCTACGGGAAAAGAAAACTGGGAAGAAGTAATCCCGCATCGGGAAGATGTATTGCTCGAAGGCTACGACCTGTTTAAAGATTATCTGGTATTGAGCGAACGCATTAAGGGGATTACCCAGATTCGCATCAAACCCTGGTCGGGCAGTGACGAACACTATATCAATTTTGGCGAGGAAGCCTTTACAGCCTCTACTACCATCAATCCGGAATTGGATACCGATGTGCTGCGTCTGGATTATACCAGCCTGAAAACTCCCAATTCGGTATATGATTATAATATGAGTAACCGCGAAATGACCCTGCTCAAACAACAGGAAGTTGTAGGCGGTTATGCACCCGATGAATATGAAACCCGACGGCTCTATGCCACCGCTCGGGATGGTGTGCAGGTTCCTATTTCTCTGGTTTACAAAAAAGGTACCCCGATTGATGGTACTGCCCCCCTACTTCTTTACGGTTATGGTTCTTATGGTTATAGCATTGACCCTACTTTCAGTTCGGTCAGGCTCAGCTTGCTTGATCGTGGCTTTGTCTGGGCCATTGCCCATATCCGCGGCGGAGAAGACCTGGGGCGCCACTGGTATGAAGATGGTAAATTGCTGAATAAGAAAAACACCTTTACCGACTTTATCGATTGTGGCAAATTTTTGGTCGAAGAAAAATACGGTGCTCCGGACCAGCTTTTTGCGATGGGAGGAAGTGCCGGCGGACTGCTCATGGGTGCTGTCATAAACATGGAACCCGATATGTGGAAAGGCGTCATTGCAGCGGTACCTTTTGTGGATGTGGTCACCACCATGCTTGATGAAAGTATTCCTTTAACTACGGGAGAGTATGACGAATGGGGCAATCCAAATGACGAAGAATATTACTACTATATAAAATCCTATTCGCCTTATGATCAGGTCGAAGCCAAGGATTATCCCGCTCTGATGGTCACTACCGGTTTGCATGATTCGCAGGTGCAGTATTGGGAACCGGCAAAATGGGTGGCCCGCTTACGCGAAATGAAGACCGACAACAATCCGCTTATACTCCATACAAATATGGAAACCGGCCACGGCGGCGCATCCGGACGTTTTGAGCGTTACCGCGAAACAGCTATGGAATACGCCTTCTTGCTGGATCTGGCCGGAAAAGCCCTTAAACAATAATCAAACCCCTTCCCCCGCCTGATTCTGTTGCGGGGGAAGGGTTTCTTTTTTATGAAGCTCAACCTGGATCTGCTCGCCCTATCTGATCAGCTACGCATACAGCGGAAGGAGAACACCTCCTATATCTGGGATACGCAACGCCGAAAATTTCTGGTGCTTACACCGGAAGAGATTGTGCGGCAATTGCTGATGATCCACCTGATCCAGAAACGAGGATTCAACCCTAGCAGGTTGTCTGTAGAAAAAATGATCAAGGTCAACGGCATGGTAAAACGCTGCGACATCCTGATCTATGATGCCCATTTCCTACCCTGGATGCTGGTAGAATGTAAGGCTGCAAGTGTAAAAATTTCCGAGACTACCTTTAGGCAAATTGCCATTTACAACCTACCGCTACGGGTACCATATCTGTTGGTTTGCAATGGTCCGGATGCTTATTGCTGCGCCATGAATTACGAAACAGAAAGTTATACCTTTCTCAAGCAGCTACCTTCTTTCGGCGAAAGCCCCATATTTGGATCAGAAGAGGAATAATTTTCATAAATTGCCTCTTCCTCTAATCAAAGCCTGAACCTGTTTCCTTATGGATTCTGAAACCATTTTAATTATCGGTGCCAATGGCCAAATAGGCTCTGTACTTACCGAAGCGCTGCGGGCAAAATACCCGAAGCAAACCGTTTTAGCTACTGATATTCGGGAACCCGAATCTCCCAGCGGCCCATTCACCTTATTAAATGTACTTGATAAGGATGCCCTGGAAGAACTGGTTTCATCCCATCGGGTAAGCCAGATCTACCATTTGGCGGCCATCCTTTCGGCGAAAGGCGAATTGGACCCCTTGCGCACCTGGGACATCAACATGCAAAGCCTGTTTAATGTGCTGGAAGTAGCACGCACAAAGGCGGTAAAAAAGGTCTTTTTCCCGAGTTCCATTGCCGTTTTTGGCCCCGAAGCAAATAAGAAAAATACGGATCAATTTGAAGCCCTGACACCCCGAACCGTTTACGGCATCAGTAAGGTGGCCGGCGAGAATTGGTGTCAGTACTACTTCGATCGCTATGGATTGGATGTGCGCTCCGTGCGATACCCAGGTATAATCGGACACCAGTCCATGCCGGGTGGTGGCACGACCGATTACGCCGTCGAAATTTTTCATGAAGCGATTAAAAACCAATCGTATAGCTGTTTCCTCAATCGGGATACACGCCTGCCCATGATGTTTATGGAAGATGCGATACGCGCCACCATCTCCATCATGGATGCCCCGGCCGAACAGGTCAAAATCCGGAGTAGTTATAACCTGGCAGGCATGAGCTTCACGCCAGAAGAATTAGCTGAAGAAATTCAAAAGCATATTCCGGATTTCAAGATTAGCTATGCCCCGGACCACCGCGAACAAATCGCCAGAAGCTGGCCCGAATCAATTAATGATCAGTCTGCACGTACAGACTGGAACTGGCAGGAAAAATATGACCTGGCCCGATTGACCGAAACGATGATTCGCGAATTAAAAGCCAAAATATTGGTATGATCACACCCCGAAAATATTGGTATGCCTTCTCTGCCTTTTCCTTTGTCATGCTGGCGCTTTCTGCGAATGGCTTTAGTCAGGAACCGGTAAAAATTGGTATTGCCGGACTGGTACACACGCACGTACACTGGTTGTTAGGACGCGAAGCGAATACCGATATAGAAATTGTGGGTATTGCCGAGCCAAACAAAGAATTGGCCGAACGCTTTCTTGCAGAACACGGTTTATCTATGGATCTGTGGTATCCAAGCATTGAGCAAATGCTCAAAAAAGCAAAGCCGGAAGCAGTATGCACCTTCACGACTACTGCCGACCACCTGCGCGTAGTGGAGCTCTGTGCACCCAAAGGAATCCACGTTATGGTGGAAAAACCACTGGCATTAAACTATGAGATCGCCAAACAAATGGCCGACCTCGCGGAACAGTACAATATCCAATTGCTGACGAATTATGAAAGTACCTGGTATGGCAGTACCCAGCAGGCATACCGCATTGTCAATGTAAAGCATCAAATCGGAGATCTGACAAAAATGGAAGCCCACCACGGACATCCCGGTCCGGTGGCAATTGGTGTGAACGAAGAGTTTTTGGAATGGCTTACAGATCCCGCTCTCAACGGCGGCGGAGCACTCCCGGATTTTGGGTGTTATGGAGCCAATTTATTCACCTATTTTACTGATGGCCAGCGGCCGGAATCGGTTAGCTGTTTTACCCGGCAATTCCAACCCGAGCTGTATCCCGATGTAGAGGATGAGGCACTCCTTATTTTAAACTATTCCGATAAACAGGGAATTATTCAGGCCAGTTGGAATTGGGCAGACAACCGCAAAATGCTATACCTCAATGGTACTGAAGGGTATGTCCACTGCCTGGATGGTGCTAATATGCGGATGTACACCCAAAAACATCCAACAGACGCTAAAATACCGGCGCCAAAAGTGAAGGCACCCCGGAATGACCCCTTTGGGTATTTGGCTTACGTAGTCAGAGGATTGATCAAACCCGAACCTTGGGAATGTTCGGCACTTCCCAATAATTTATTGGTCATGGAAATTCTGGACGCTGCTCGTAAATCAGCAGAGACCGGATTACCCGTTTCATTAAATAAATAGCTCAAATCAATAAACATGTACAAATTTGTCCAACCTGCCTTGCAGGAAGAATTAGATGAAATCAGAGACTCTGGTTTATATAAAGAAGAACGCATCATCACCACTCCGCAGGGTGCCGAAATAAAAACCACCCAGGGAAGCGAGGTGCTCAACTTCTGTGCCAATAATTACCTCGGTTTATCCAGTCACCCGGCTGTTTTGGAAGCCGGCATCGAGGCCATCAAATCACATGGCTTTGGCATGTCGTCTGTACGATTTATTTGCGGCACCCAGGACATCCACAAGGAATTGGAAAAGAAGATCGCAGAATTTGTAGGAACAGAGGATGCAATCCTGTACGCCGCTGCATTTGATGCCAACGGCGGACTGTTTGAACCGCTGCTCAACGAAGAAGATGCCATTATCTCGGATACGCTCAACCATGCATCGATCATTGATGGCATCCGGCTTTGCAAAGCGCAACGCTACCGCTACCGGACCAATGATATGGCAGATTTGGAAGCTAAACTTAAAGAAACCCAGGGCGCCCGCCGCCGCTTAATCGCAACTGACGGCGTCTTCTCCATGGACGGTACCATTGCCCAGGTAGATAAAATTTGTGATCTCGCAGATAAGTACAATGCCCTGGTGATGGTCGATGACTGCCACGCAACCGGATTTACCGGCAAAACAGGCCGGGGTTCTGCCGAGCACAACAACGCATTTGGCCGGGTGGACATCATCACCGGTACATTTGGCAAAGCCATGGGAGGCGCTTCCGGTGGTTTTACTGCTGCCAAAAAAGAAATCGTTGAAATCCTGCGCCAGCGTTCCAGACCCTACCTGTTTTCAAACACCCTGGCCCCTTCTATCGTAGGTGCGTCCATTAAGGTGATCGATTTACTTACCGGGAGTACTGCCCTTCGCGACAAGTTGGAAGAAAACACCAAATATTTCCGTACAGCCATGACAGCAGCCGGATTTGATATTATTCCGGGAGTACACCCAATTGTACCCATCATGCTGTATGATGCCAAGTTATCACAGACCTTTGCCAACAAATTGCTCGAAGAAGGGATTTATGTCATCGGCTTCTTTTTTCCGGTCGTACCAAAAGGCCAGGCAAGAATCCGGGTACAGATCTCTGCCGGACATGAGCCGGAACATCTGCAAAAGGCTGTAGCCGCTTTCACGAAAGTTGGCAAGGAACTTGGTGTCATCTCTTAATACATTGATAATGAAAAAGTTAATCACTATCACTTCATTAATTCTGGTAGCCCATTTGGGGCAGGGACAGGATTGTAATTATTTTGATCCCGTTCATGGAGTTTATGCAGAGTTAGATGTTTTTTTCGGAATCGACACCCGTTTTAACGGAGCGCCCGATTCCCTGTTTATGGACATTTACAAACCGGTGGGCGACGATAACGAAGCCAGGCCCGTTATTTTCTGGTATTACGGAGGTGGTTTTTCCGGCGGCAATCGGCAGGAGATGGCCACCTTCTGTCAATTGTATGCCTCCAGAGGATTTGTGGCTGTGGCTGCTGATTACCGCCTGGGGTTTGAAACCCCACTCCTCGTCTCCTACCCTTATGCTTACGATCCCAACGAATTGGTGCGCGCCAATTATCGGGCGATGCAGGACGCCAAAGGTGCTATCCGGTTTATGAAGCTGCGGGCAGCGCAGGATTCGACCGATGTGAATAACTTTTTTGCAGGTGGATTCAGTGCAGGTGGGTTCACCGCGCTTGCTGCCGGATTCTGGGATTTAGCCTCTGAAAAGCCGGTTTCCTGTGGCGCTATTGGTCCGGCAAACAACAATATTCCCGCTTCTCCCCGGCCTGATTTGGGTCCGGTTGAGGGACACCTCTACGTTGGAGAAGCCGATGCAACTCTAAAAGGCATTGTAAACATTTTTGGCGGGATGGTTGACACCACCTTAATCAGTGACAATACTGGCCCGGCGGTGTACATGTACCACCAAAGTACCGATCCCATTGTATTCTGTGGCCACAAACAAGCCTATTGGAATATTCCGCTGGGAGTGCCAAACGGGTATCCCTGGGTACACGGCAGCTGTGATCTGGAAGATCGGTTTTTATTCATGGGCTACACACCCGATCAGTTGGAATTTTATGAGCATCCCGGAAATGAGCATGCCGTACACGATGTGAATTTGATCGACTCCCTTTCTGCCCGTTTTGTGGAACGCCTGATCTGTACAGACATAAGCACCTCCGTTACCGGTGAGGAGACTGTCGAGCTGGCTGTTTATCCCAATCCGTTTAGCAATAGTTTTTGGCTTTCGCCGAAAGGCCTGCCGAGCGGAATTGCCCGTTTGGAGTTAATCAATACTGCCGGACAGGTACTATTAGATAGCCCGGTTAACATAGAACAGCCTGGATCTCCGATAGAAATCCAGGCTGCTGCAGCCTTACCGACTGGTTTATATTTCATCCGAATTAGCCTCGGATCAAAAATTTACTTCACCAAAATCTTAAAATCTTAGACGGTAGGAAATTCCTTTCGGCTCAAAGCCGGCACCTTCTTTACGACCATCTGAACCGTGCCCTGAATCCGTTCTTCGAGCATGACGATCTTTCCATCGCGTAAGCCGTTGAGCGTTTCCCTGTTGAAATGACGGACGGTTATCAATTCCAAATTTCGTTCGATACGGGCTTGGAATTGTTCCTGAATCGTTTCCGCGAATCGATCCACCTTATCGTCAACATCATTGACACTGATGGCAAAACTGATGGCGGTGTTTTGCATCATATTTACCTGCAAGCGCAGATCAGCAATGATCTGAAAAAGATAGCTCATGTGATGTTCAGCCACAAAGCTAAAATCGCGGGTAGAAATATAAACAAGCGCCTGGTTGCTTTCAATAGCCACCATCGGCGGATAGTGATCTTCCACATCCGAGGATATCCGTGTACCCGGGCTATCCGGATCTAAAAAGGATTTTACAAAAAGCGGGATGTTCTTGTTTTGAAGCGGTTTGATAGTCTTTGGGTGAATGACCTTTGCTCCGTAATAAGTCATCTCAATGGCTTCCCGATAAGAGAGCGCATCCAACTTGACCACATTATCAAATTTTCGGGGATCTGCTGTGAGTACACCGGGTACATCCTTCCAGATCGTCATACTTTCCGCCTCCAGGCAATAGCTAAAGATCGCTGCGGAGTAATCGGAGCCTTCTCGTCCGAGTGTTGTCGTAAAATTTTCGGAGGTACTTCCGATGAACCCTTGGCAAACGACCATTTTATTGGCTTCGAGAAGGGGTTCCATTACTTTTTTTACCCGGGCTTCTGTTTCGGTCCACTCGACCCACCCTTCCCGAAATATATTATCTGTGCGCACCATATCCCGGGCATCCACCCAGGCAGTATCCAGGCCGGTCTTTTTCAAATAGGCCGCTACAATTCGGGTAGAGAGGAGTTCTCCAACCGATACGATCTGGTCGTACATATAATCGTAGTTATCCTCCGGCTTTTCTTCCAGCACCCATTCAATTTCCACAAAGGTGTCATTAAGTGAGGTCAACAACTCCTGATCCTGGCCACAAAGAAATTCGGCCAGGGCATAGTGTTCCTGCTTAATACCTTCCAGCTTTTCAAAGGCGTCGCCCGTTTGTTTGGCATGGGCTATGACCACTTCCTCCAGGGCATTCGTCGTTTTACCAATAGCAGAAACGACGATCACCAAAGGCGCTCCCTTGTACGCTGCCAGGATACCGGCAACACGTTTAAATCCGGCTGCATCCTTTACAGAGGCGCCTCCAAATTTGAATACTTTTAATCTTTTACTCATGTGGCTTTTTTGAATGGCGCAAAGATAAAAATTGATTTGGAGAGTTCCACCCTTCCAAAGTTGCCTGGAGATCGCTTTGCCCGGCCTCAAAAGGTTTAATCCCTTTCTCCTTCCCCAACTTTCACTATATTAGGGCCGCGAAAATTTACCCTGTGTTAAAACAGGCCCTTAGCCCTTTATCTCAACCATGACTGAACCAATAAATCAAGCATTTTCATTACTTTTTGTTGGCATGATCAGTGTCTTTACGGTATTGACCCTGGTTGTTTTGACGGGTCACCTGTTGATTCGGGTCACTAATCGGATGACGATAAGCAAACCGGCCACAGGGTCGATAGTTCGTTCACGTCCGGGTGCAGGTTCTGATCAGATTCCCCCAACTAAGCTGGCTGTGATGACGGCGGTGGTTGATCATATCACCAGTGGTAAAGGACGTATTCAATCTGTTCGAAAGTTGACAGAAGAAGAGCAAAAAGATAACTGAAGATCCATCAAATAAAAAAATATGGGACGTGAGATTAAACTCTGCCTGGTCTATAGGGATATGTGGCAATCATCCGGCAAATATATGCCTAGGGTAGATCAACTGGTTCGGGTGGCAGAGCCTATTATCGAAATGGGTTGTTTTAGCCGGGTAGAAACAAATGGCGGTGGATTCGAACAGATCAACCTGCTGTATGGGGAAAATCCAAATCGCTCCGTGCGGGAATGGACAACACCCTTTAATGAGGTGGGTATTCAAACCCAGATGCTTGAGCGCGGACTCAACGGACTGCGTATGTCGCCAGTTCCTTCGGATGTGCGGCAGTTGATGTTTAAAGTCAAAAAGAAACAAGGCACCGATATTTCCCGCTCCTTCGACGGACTCAATTTTGCAGCAAATCTGGAGAATAGTTTTGTATTTGCTAAAGAGGCCGGCATGATCGCCCAGGGCTGCTTGTGCATTACCCACTCCAAATTACATACGGTAGAATATTTTGTAAAACTCGCCGACCAATTGATCGAGCTGGGTGCTGAAGAAATCTGCCTAAAGGACATGGCCGGTGTTGGCCGACCGGTGTCTATCGGGAAAATCACCAAAGGCATTCGGGAGCGCCATCCGGATATACTCATTCAGTATCACGGGCACTCCACTCCCGGATTTTCGATAGTATCTTCCCTTGAAGCAGCGCGCAACGGGGCAGACGTCATTGATGTGGGCATGGAGCCGCTCTCCTGGGGGACAGGTCATGCAGACCTGCTTACCGTTCACGCCATGCTTGTTGATGCCGGCTTTTCTGTCCCCGATATCAATATGAAGGCCTACATGCAGGCCCGAAGTCTTACATTGGAATTCATGGATGATTTCCTTGGATATTTCATCGATCAGCGTAACCGCTTTATGAGTTCGCTGCTGATTGGCCCCGGTTTACCCGGCGGCATGATGGGAAGCCTAATGGCAGACCTGAATAAAAACCTAAGCAGCCTCAATAACTGGCTGGAAAAAAGAGGCAGTGTTCCTGTCGATCAGGAAACCTTACTGATCAAACTATTCGAAGAAGTAGAATACATCTGGCCAAAAATGGGCTATCCGCCATTGGTCACGCCATACAGTCAATATGTAAAAAACACGGCCCTCATGAACGTCCTTCAAATGATGAAAGGACGCGAACGATGGTCTATGGTGGATGAAAACACCTGGAATATGCTGAGCGGAAAGGCCGGTAAATTGCCTGGTCCCTTGGGAGAAGATCTGGTATCACTGGCCAATGGTCAGAATCGGGAATTCTTTTACGGAACCCCGCAAGATCTCTACCCGGATGAACTGGAACTGTTTGCCGGAAAAATGGATGAAAAAGGTTGGGATTACGGAGAGGATGATGAAGAGCTTATGGAATACGCCATGCATCCCCAGCAGTATGAGGATTATAAATCCGGCAAAGCAAAAGAGCGTTTTCTGGAAGAACTGGCCCAAAAGAAAAAGCCAAAAAGCAGTCCGACAAGTCTTGT
Source organism: Saprospiraceae bacterium (assembly GCA_020437105.1). Taxonomy (GTDB): domain Bacteria; phylum Bacteroidota; class Bacteroidia; order Chitinophagales; family Saprospiraceae; genus JAAEZH01. Next base: position 36,379 of record JAGQWR010000066.1, on the reverse strand, counting down.
TGCTGAACCTGTTGCTCCAAAGCACATGCGCGTAACAGTGAATGGAGAAGCTTATGAAGTAGCTATTGATTATCCGAAAGCCGGAGATGCTACAGCTGAAACCCCAGCAAACAGCCAGCCAGCAGCCAGTACCGAGCAAAAGACAAATCTAAAAGCTGTTTTAGCACCGCTGGAAGGCAAGTTTTTCCTGACCAAAGACAGTTCGGAAACAGCCATCCAGGTAGGTGATCTGATAAAGGCCGGCGAAACCATTGGTTATATCGAGGCCATGAAAGTGTATAATGCGGTTTCTACGGATAAAAGCGGCGTGGTCATGGAAATCATGGCCAAAGTTGGGGAAGAAGTAGAAGAAGACGATGTACTGATAAAAATTCAATAAGGGATGTCAGAGACACTGTACAAGATCTATGAAATGACGGCCTTTGATGATTTGGCCAACAATCCCTGGTCACTTCTGATGCTCTTGATTGGATTTGGCTTGTTATACCTTGGCATCGTTCGTCGGTTTGAGCCCCTGTTGCTTGTTCCTATTGGGTTTGGTGTCTTGCTCGCCAATTTTGCTGGCGGTAATATGGCTGTTATTACGGCCTCCCAGGACGCGGCCATTGAGCATATGGAATTATTGGAAATCGCCCATGATTATGGCATTATGAATATGCTGTATTATGCGCTGATCAAAACGGGCCTCCTACCCCCGCTCATCTTTCTGGGTGTGGGTGCCATGACCGATTTTGGTCCGATGCTTCGGAATCTGCGCCTGGCCTTTTTTGGCGCAGCTGCTCAGATTGGGATTTTCACAGTTATTATCTCCGCCGTACTCTTCGGCTTTCCAATTAAGGAAGCGGCCAGTTTGGGGATTATTGGTGGTGCAGATGGTCCAACAGCAATCTACACCGCTATCATTCTGGCTCCGGATCTGCTGGGTCCGATTGCCATCGCCGCATATTCTTACATGGCACTGGTACCGGTGATTTTACCACTTGTAGCCCGGTGGACCATGACTGAAGCCGAATTTAAAATCAATATGAAGGAGCAGGAGCGCCTGTATCCGGCAAAAACAAAAATTAAGAATCTGCGTACCGTTAAAATAGTATTCCCAATTATTTTGGCCACCCTTGTAGCCTTTTTGGTGCCCTCCTCGGTGCCTTTAGTGGGTTTGCTGCTATTCGGTAATTTGGTAAAGGAAATTGGCTCAGATACCAGCAGATTGTTTCAGGCAGCTTCCGAAACGATTATGAATACGGCAACCGTTTTCCTCGGCCTTATTGTAGGAGCAACCATGAGCGCATCCTCCTTTCTAAATGGCCAGACGCTTGCCATTATTGGAGGGGGCTTTCTGGCCTTTGCAATTTCCATGGCAGGAGGGATTTTTGCGGTTAAACTGGTTAATCGTTTCTCCAGGAAAAAGATCAATCCGCTAATTGGAGCTACCGGACTAAGTGCCGTGCCAATGGCTTCGCGGGTAGCAAATGAACTGGCGCTGAAATATGATTCGGGGAATCACATCCTGCAGTACGCTATGTCCAGCAATATCTCCGGCGTCATTGGATCTGCTGTTGCTGCAGGGGTGTTGATTTCGTTTTTAAGTTAGAACGGGCTCTCAGCCTCGCCGCATCTCAGCCAGAAGAGTCGCCAATTCAAAATTCGGATTGCTTGACAGTTTATCCAGGAAGGTGTTTCCTGTTTTGGTATTTAAAGCTATTAAGCCTTCCAGTGCTCTGACCTGCAGATTCCGTTCGAATACCTGCATCTTAGCTTTCACAAATTCAGAAGAGGCAGGATACGTGGTGGCTGTCCAGGATTTCATCTCCTTTTTTTCATTTTCCAGCGTAATATTGAAGGCGCCACTTTCCAATATGCCTTTTCGGTATTTGTATAATTCCTGAAAATTAGCCTCGATATTTTTTCTGGCTTCCGCCGGAATGCCTTTTTCAAAAAATGCTATTAAATAAGCGGTAGCTTTTTCCGGTTCTTTCTTCATAGCCTGGAGGGCAAGTTGGCTATTACCAAGATCACAATCAAGGCCTAAAAACAACTCGAAGGAAGTCAATTTCTCATCAATATATTTGCCGGTATCCAGTTGCGCATTTACATAAAAAAGGCCGATGATCAGAAATGTAAAAAGCAGGATTAAGTTATATTTTTTCATGTCGGTTTCTATTGAAGATTAATTGGCAATTCCCAGTCCGTCCAGCCAAATCCGCTGGCTAATGGCAGGGCATCTGGGACTGCTCACATTATCCGGACAATCATACTGGTATGCGCCAGGACGGACATTATAGGTGTCATTTACCGCACTTCCCGGACTTGCATGCACCCGATAAGTCTGTCCTTCCGAAAAATATTTCCGGTTGGAAAATGGGCTGCCTCCAGCATGTGCAACATTCGAACTATTAAATCCAGCCACATTATCTACATGAACTAATGAAAAACAATGGGATATCTGGTGCATCAGAATATCCGGAGCACCCGTGTACATTCCCATTACAATCTGGTCGCCATCAACGGGGGCAAAGCCAAGAGTCCTGGATCCATTAACCTGCCGAATCAGATATATGTTAATACGCCCGGGGTCGTATCCAATAAAAGTAGAAACCCTGTCAAAATAATCTGTATCCAGCGGACCACCATAATCCATATTCGTAGCGGCACTTGCCGAATTTGTTACATCTACAAATCGAACAGCTCCAAGCCTTAAACCTAGACGTTCCTGTTGCCAATATTGGTCTGCCCATAACAAGGCATCCAGGGTTTCACTCATCCGATTGGATACAGTATTAATCAAATCGACGCTAATAATCCAAACCGTAAAATTTAGAAATACCTCATTTTCAAAATGCACTAATTCAACGTCTGTTCCCTCCTGAAAAGTAACCGGGTAATTAATGGAGGGCATGCGATTGCGGGTGAAGGCAGCAATCTCGCCTCCCAACTGATCTCCAATAATATCGGTCTCGATATCGATACCCGGAACAACCTGTGTAAAAATCACCCGGTCATTAAAAGTGCCCAAAGAGTCTCGGCCATCCAGCAGCACACCTATTTCATTTCCACTGGTATTTTCAAAGTTAATGCGGTCGGGTGCCTCACATCCATTACAGCTAAGAAAAAATGGAAGTATGCCAAAGCATAGAGGAATCATCCGTGGAAAAAGAAAGGAAAGGAATTTTGTTTTCATACTTATTGGGTTCGCTTCGCGAAAGTTTAACGCGTTTGAATCGTTTAAATCGTTTAAATCGTGAATTCCGTTGATTCGTCACAGACGAATTTATAGACCCTATGTCATAATTTTGAATGCTGTCCCGATAGCTATCGGGATTAATTTTTAATGATGAACTTTCAAATGAGAGACATACGCAATAGACCAAAGCCGAAGGCAATAGACCCACCGGCGAAGCCGAATAGACAAAAAGGGCTAAAAGCCCTAATCGACCCTCGACCCTAGACCGGGCACAGCCCCTAGACCGCAAAGCCGGCAGGCAAGCTAGACCAGGCCAAAGGCCCTAGACTTAAATGTTAGAGCAATTCTGCATTAAAAATTCCCTCTATAATGCTCCAAACAGTTCAATAAGCTTATTCCAGCGGTAATTAAATATGTGCTCTAATTTAGGGCGAATAATCGGACTGTGGATGATATTCCCGAAAGGAGCCAGCGGTAATTGATAATCCACGATGTCTGTCATCTCCACGCCCCCCGGAATTTCCTTAAAAAAGTGCTGGTGGTGCCAGATGGCGTAAGGCCCTACACGCTGCTCATCGACAAAATAAGTACCGGCTTCTACGTGGGTGATTTCGGTTACCCAAGTTACAGGGATATTCCACATCGGGCGCACCGTGTATTCAATCAGCATACCGGCATACATCCGTTCGGGCAGGGCTGTTTTGACGACAAATCCCATTTCATCCGGGGTAATGACAGCCAGATTTGCAGGAGAAGAAAAGAAATCCCAGGCGTGTTTTATATCAATTGGAAGCCGCTGAACTTTCTTAAGCTGAAACATAATAAGACATTTTCGCTTCCTAACAAGATTCAGCAGCTTTGGTTGAGCGGATTGAAAACGACTGTCATTCTACCTTCCCTCCTATTCCGCAAACTGCATGCAATACCATTCCTTGCTTTTCGGTAGCCTGGGGATCAAGAATTATTTTTTGATCAGGAGTACCCATATTCTCCATTTTTAATCCGGCTTTTTCTAAATATTCCCCGACAGGGATAATAGACTTCCCGTTTACATAATCTTCAAAAAGGGTGTCCACATGTACGCCACTCAGATCAAAGGCCAGTTCTTTAATATCCGCATAGGATAATAAACGAGCACCCGCATTTCCGTACTGTTTATTAAGTGCACGCATAAATGTTTTCAAACCGACCTTCCCGTTAGTGGCATCATTCATTTTTATATCCAGAATGAGTGCGAATAATGCACCTCCACTGTAAATCAAATCGTAATTATCCTGTTTTGCTGCTCCTGCCTCGCGCAGGCTTATTTTTCCGGCAACAGCCAGGTATTTTTTTATGTTCTCATTCCAACCAAAATTAAATCCGGCTATCTCATTTCCATTGAGCATCACTTCATCTGTAATTTCTCCCAGGCGATGCAACAAATCCCAGGCAATATAATCGGTAAATCCTTCTAAAAACCAGGCCGATTCTTCCTCATCGGCAAACTGAATAGTAATACCATTCCAAATATGGATATACTCATGCGTCAGTATATACCAAAACATCGGCATGAATTCTTCAGTAGGCACTATGGGCGAAATAATACTCATGGATTGATGCAATGCTTCCCCGGAAAAATATGGTTCAAACGCTTCTGTTCGGGGTGCCTTGTTGGCTATTACCACATATTTAGCCTTTTTGACGTCTCCAAAATAGGCCTGTGCTGCCGGAACAATCTCCGTATAAATTGATTGAAACAACGGAATAGCTTCCTTAAAATCAGGTGCAGTGGCTATATCTATTTCCATGCCCTGCACGTTCAACTCCTGAAATTCAATAACTCCAATTAACAGGGCAGAGCGTACCAGTTCATAAGTCGATTGCACCATAAAGGCGTCCGGTTCCAACTCTGAATTTGACCAGGGTGTAACGACTTTAAATCCTTCAGGCAGATCAAAACGCACTGTTGTCGGAGGACCCGCACCAATCATTATTTCGGTCGGAGTAGCAATAAACAAGGCGGCACCGATCAGATAAAGTGTATGCTCAACCAGATATGCCGAGGCACTGTGTCCGCCCTCGATCCAGTCAATTTCATCATGTGTCACATGTAAGTCGTAGCTCACCCGTACCCGGTCAGTATTTGTCTCTAGCTTCCAGGTGGCTTTGTCCTGATATTCAGTTGGCACCAAATCGCCATCTAAATCGTGTACCTCCAGATTTTCCACAAAATGCGCCCAGCCTTTTTCTACAGAATTTGCTGCGGGCCAATCCATGCTTAATTCCTTTTCTGCCACGTTTAAAATTGCTTCAACATGCAGCATCCGCATGTCTGATTTTGAGATAGTTACCTGATATTCATTTTCAGGAACTTCCGGGCCGGACGATGGAGTACAACGGGTCAATGTCAATAACAGCAAAAACAGGAAAGAGAAATACACGGTGTATTTATTTGCCATACCTATCTGGTTTAAAAATGTGCACAGAAATTGATTTTGGTTCCTGCAGCACCGAAGCGCAGATCATAAACACGTTGCAAACCAGTATAATGTTACAATTCCACCCCCTATCTTGCAGCCCTATGGAATCAGCTGAAATGTTTAGCGGAGATACGCGCCATTTTTTGATCATTGGCGGTGGAGCAGCCGGCTTTTTTGCCGCTATCCGTGCGGCAGAAATGAACCCCAATGCCAAAATCACCATCCTCGAACAAGGAAAGGAAACGCTTTCCAAGGTGCGGATATCTGGTGGCGGACGCTGCAATGTAACCCACGCCTGTTTTGATCCGACAGAATTGGTAAAGTTTTACCCCAGAGGTAAAAATGCGCTGCGGGGCCCTTTTACCCGATTTTGCACGGGCGATACCATGGAATGGTTTGAGAGCCGGGGCGTCCCTTTAAAAATAGAAGAAGACGGACGGGTTTTTCCGACTTCCGATCAATCGCAAAGTATTATTAATTGTTTGGAAGGCGCTGCCGCGAAAGCCGGCATAACAGTATTAAAACACAAAAAGGTAGCTCAACTCTATCCGCCGGAAGAACCGGGCCAACGCTGGAAGGTACTCACCATCAAAGGGGAATCCTATTATGGCGATGCCCTGATGCTGGCCACCGGCAGCAGCAAGTTTGTCTGGGATCTGATCAGCCACCTCGGACATACAATCGTACAGCCTGTCCCCAGCCTTTTCACCTTCAATATTGCCCTGCCCTGGTTGCACCAGTTGGCCGGAATCGCAGTACCCAACGCCATTGTCAAAATTCCAAAAAGCAAACTGGAAACCGATGGCCCCCTGCTCATTACGCATTGGGGCCTGAGTGGCCCGGCTATCCTCAAAGCATCCGCCTGGGGCGCACGCGAGTTGGAAGCCTATAATTATGATTTTGACATTAAGGTAAATTGGCTGGCCGGACGTAGCCGGGAATCTGTTACAGAACAACTCCGTCAGGAAAAACAAGAAAATGCCCGAAAAAAGATCGATGGCAGAGCGCCTGTTGAAATACCCACCAGGCTCTGGAAAGCCTTTTGCCAACAGGCAGGCTGTACAGAAGACCAGCGCTGGGCAGATCTCCGAAAAGATCAGCTAAACAAACTGGCCGAATTCCTCTGCGAACATACCTTCCCCGTAAAGGGTAAAAGCACCTTCAAAGATGAATTTGTCACCGCTGGCGGCGTAGAACTCAAGGAGGTCAATTTCAAGAAATTCGAAAGTAAAATCCATGACAACCTCTTTTTCGCTGGCGAAGTGCTTAATATCGATGCGGTCACGGGTGGTTTCAATTTTCAGGCTGCCTGGACTGGTGGCTGGATCGTGGGGACAGAGGTTTTTTAATTATTCCAGAATTTGGGTCTAGGGCCGTTGGCCTGGTCTAGCTTGCCTGCCGGCTTTGCGGTCTAGGGGCTGTGCCCGGTCTAGGGTCGATTAGGGCT
>JAGQWR010000066.1:0-29264 GCA_020437105.1 Saprospiraceae bacterium | reverse complement strand
TATTCGGCTTCGCCGGTGGGTCTATGGCCTTCGGCTTTGGTCTATTGCGTATGTCTCTCATTTGAAAGTTCTCCATTCAGCATTCAGCATTCAAAATTATAACATAGGGTCTATAAATTCGTCTGTGACGAATAAACGGAAATAACGTTTCAAACGCTTCAAACGCGTCAAACCTGAGCGAAGCGAACACAACAAAATGTGTTAATTACACGCTTGAATTAACACAAAAACAAACAAATTTGATAAAAACGGCTTATATTTCCCACCGCTATGCCCAGAGCGTAAAAGAAAACATGAACCAGGCACTAAGCACGGTACATGTACATCAATTGTCATACTTATTACAGCTTACGTTACGGCACGCTGTCGCCTAAGGAATTGGTGGCAGCGGCTACCCGTCATGGTATTGACACCCTGGTGCTAACGGATATTAATAACACTTCCTGTACCTACGAATTTATTGCTCTGTGTAAAGAAGCCGGAATCAAACCCATTATAGGACTGGAATTTCGGCGGGATAATCGCTTGTTGTTTATCGGTATTGCACAGAACATGGAGGGCTTCCGCGAATTAAACCAGTTGCTCAGCAGCTGCTCCCTGTATGAATTGCCCCTCCCGGAGATCGCGCCCGACTTTGAAAACGCCTATGTGGTTTATGACCGGCTCGTTAAACCGATCCAAAAATTTAAGGCGCACGAATTTCTGGGCGTCCGGCCGGAACATGTCAATCGCCTCTTCAGCGCAGAGGTGCGGAAATATCCGGATAAATTGCTCGCACTGAGTCCGATCACCTTTCTCAACAAAGAGGGCTATCAAACACATAAGCTACTCCGGGCCATCGACAATAATACCCTGATCACCAAACTAACCGCCAAAGATCTGGCACGCAGAACAGAACAGTTTACACCACCTGCCGTACTTGAAAAACTCTATGCCCCCTACCCGCAACTTCTGGAAAACAATAAACGCCTGCTGGAAACCTGCACGATCGATATGCCCGTCGGACTCCAAAACAACAGGCAACATTTTACCGGCAGCATAGAAGGCGATTTTATCCTGCTCGAAAAACTGGCAATCAATGGCTGTAAACAACGCTACGGCCAGCCAGATAATGAGTACAGCTATCAGGCTATGGAGCGCGTCAAGCGCGAATTGAAGGTCATTAAAAAGCAGGGCTTCTGTCCCTACTTCCTGATCACCTGGGACATCGTGCGCTATGCCAAAAGCATGGGCTATTATCACGTGGGGCGCGGCAGCGGCGCAAATTCTATCGTCGCCTACTGCCTCCATATCACCGATGTTGACCCCATCGAACTCGACCTCTATTTTGAACGATTTATCAATCCCTACCGGAGTTCGCCCCCCGATTTTGATATTGACTTCTCCTGGGATGAACGCGACGACGTAACCGATTATATATTCAAGCGATACGGTCGCCAACACACCGCCCTGCTCGCTACCTATAGCACCTTCAAAGGCCGCTCCATCATTCGCGAACTGGGCAAGGTATTTGGCTTGCCCAAAGCCGAAATAGACATGCTCGTGCACGAACCGGAAAACGTGGAGCGGCACCACGATCTGGCCAAAAGCATCTTTCATTTCGGACACCTCATCGAGGGCTTCCCAAATTATCTCTCGATCCATGCCGGTGGCGTCATCATCTCCGAAGAGCCCCTCAATAACCACACGGCGCTCCAACAAATGCCGAAGGGGTTTCCGGTGACTCATTTTGACATGTATCATGCTGAAGCCCTGGGCTTTCACAAATTTGATGTGCTGAGTCAACGCGGCTTGGGCCACATCAAGGATGCCGTTGAACTCATTGAAGAAAACAAGGGTAAGAGCATCGATATTCATCAGGTGAGTCGCATCAAACAAGATGCCGGTGTGCGGCACCAGTTGAAATCAGGGCACTGCATCGGTTGTTTTTACATTGAGTCACCCGCCATGCGCGGACTGCTGCAAAAACTGCATTGCGACAACTACATCCACCTGGTAGCTGCCAGCTCGATTATCCGGCCGGGCGTGTCCAAGTCGGGTATGATGCGGGAGTATATCAACCGCTTCCACCATCCCGAGTCCTTTGAGTACATCCACCCCGTCTTTGCGGAGCATCTGGGAGAAACCTTTGGCGTGATGGTCTATCAGGAAGATGTCATGAAAATCGTACATCATTTTGCCGGACTCGACCTCGACGAAAGCGACGTGCTGCGTCGGATCATGACAGGCAAAAAATCGCGCAGCGATACCTTCGAAAACCTCCGTCGGAAATACTTCGAAAACTGCCGTCAACGGGGACACTCAAAGGAACTCGCACAAGAGGTCTGGCGCCAGATCGAAAGCTTTAGCGGTTACTCCTTTTGTAAAGCCCACTCGGCCAGTTTTGCCGTGGAGAGCTTCCAGAGTCTCTACCTGAAAGCCTACTACCCTCTCGAGTTCATGGTGGCTGTGATCAATAACTTCGGGGGCTTCTACCACACCGAATACTACTTTCACGAAGCCCGTATGCAGGGCGGAAACATCCATGCCCCCTGTGTCAACCACAGCCGCTACCTCACCCACCTGAAAGATTCGGATATTCATATTGGCTTCATCCACCTGCACCAGATGGAGCGCAAAGTCGCACACCGTATCGTGCATCAACGCGCAAAAGGAGGCATCTTTCAGAGTCTGGAAGATTTTGTTGACCGCGTCGATATCAACAGCGAACAACTCGACATCCTGATACGGATCGGTGCATTCCGGTTTACCGGCTACAACAAGTATGAGTTGATGTGGCAAAAAAACGCCGTATTTAATCCACAAAAGCGCTTTGAGAACAGCGGACTTTTATTCGCCGATAAGGCAGAAAATTACAAATTACCCGAACTCCGGGAAGGCCCGCATGACCAGGCTTTTGATGAGATCGAATTGCTGGGTTTCCCAATCTGCTCTCCCTTTGACCTCCTCGAAGAAACACCCTACGATGGGATCATGGCCAAACAACTCTCCAAAAATAATCAGCGAATCATCGTCATCTATGGCTATTATGTCTGCAAAAAAGAGGTACGCACAGTCAAGGATACCCGGATGACATTCGGTACCTGGCTCGATCGTCAAGGCCATTATTTTGATACAACCCACTTCCCGCAATCCTTAACGGCCTCCCCCTTTCGGGGAAAAGGCTTATACCGAATCGAAGGCAAGGTCGTAGAAGAATTCGGATTTTACAGCATCGAGGTCCTGCGAATGACCCGACTGCCATTTCGTAAGGATGAGCGGTACTGATCCGTTTTACTCGTTAATGCCGTTGATTCGTCGCAGACGAATTTCTAAACTATAAACTATAAACTATAAACTCTCTACCCTAGACCGGGCGCAGCCCCTAGACCGCAAAGCCGACAGGCAAGCTAGACCAGGCCAACGGCCCTAGACCTCCTACATTAAAAATTCAGCATTATGTTTTCAGAGTCAATCGTAAATAATCCACCATCGCAGTATTTACGTCCACATTCATATTATTATTCCAATCTTCGAAAGTGATTCTGATACGGTTCTCCCCTGCTTGGAGGGAAACTTTTCGGCTATTGGAAAACCCCCAGTCAGACCACTCCTCTTTGCCGCGTTGGGGTAATACAAATATGCCCTGATAGGCATCATTCACCGTCAGACTTCGGATGGCGCATTTATTATCAGTATTCCAGGGTCCGCTGCCGTTTGAATAGCGGAGATCCAGCAGGTATTCTCCAGCCTGCCCGACCTGGATCGGGATCTCAATAGTGCGGTTATTTACTTTAGATAACTCGACAAAACCGCTGCCGGAAAAATTGGTATAGGGCAAGGTGGCTGCCGGTGCAAAATCCTCGATTTCAAAAAGCTGTATGGAAGAAGCGTAGATCAGCGGCTCACTCAAAAAACCTTCATAACCCGCCTCATTAGTAGCGCTCACCTGATAGGAAGCGTAGGTTTCATCTCCAACTTCAACTTGCGTTTCTGCGGTTTTCTCTAATAAAGCGCCATTTTTATATACCGAATAAGTAACCGCTCCCGGAATAGCTTCCCATTTAAAAAGGCCCGCTTCTTTTACGGCTTGCGGGGTGGGCAGGCTAAATTGATTGGCCACTTTATTCATGCCCTGTTTTGTAAAGGCATTATTCGCCAATTCGATGACAATCGAATGGGATCCCGATAAATCAGTCGGTATAAAAGCCTTCTCCTGCGTGACACCATCCAGGCTAACCTGTTTGATCTCATTGCCAAAACCAGTAACGGTAATGTCCAGAACAGCCTGCCGATACTTAAAATTAGAAAGTGTTTTTTTGCCGCCATATACCTCGGGCACGACCGGATTAAAATACAGGCCGTCGGTTTCAAAAGACATGCCTATAAAAACCCGGTGCACCATCGCTAAATTACCGGCCATGCTCCACAGCATCCGGTGCGAATTAATTTCCGTTCCCAGAAAATCGCCCGTTTCAGCCACCATATTTTCATAATTGGTCAGAAACAAACCGGCAGCCCGGTAGATACTTGCCAATCCGTGATTTAAGACCGTTTCGTTGCCTGTTTTGGCCGCAGCCCAATTCCAATACGATTGTACAAAAGGCCAGATACCGTTATTGTGATACGGTGGGATGCCCGGAATTTGCGGATAAATACACGTTGCGCCAAATTCTGTCAGCGGAGATCTGGAAATAATGGAAGCCGCCTGCGGGGCATCTGCTACATCAAATAAAATCGCCAGCGCCTCGCCCAAGGCTTCAAAGCGCGGAGAGACAATCAGGTCTGTACGGCCATAGCGATACTGCGCATAATATCCCTGCTCTTTTAGCCAGAGGTAATCATTAATACCCTTTTTAATCATTTCGGCCCGCTCGGTATAAACAGCACTTGGCTCACCTTTAATGTTTGCTATTTGGGCCAGGATTTTATGCGCCTGATAATGCACCACATTGGTACCCAAATTTTCCGAGACATAGATATCCATATTGGACATCCATTTGGGATAGGTTTGCTCGCGCCAGTCCAGAAAGGAAGACTCGCCCGAATACAATCCGGTTTCCGGATCATAAACTGTTTTAAAATCATCCTCCAGCGTATTCTGAATAATCGGATAAATTTCATCGAGCCAATCGGCATCACCGGTCACCTTATATATTTCCCAGGCTGCGAGTACCCAGGTGGTGCGATCGGAAGAGACAGGCCAGGCGCCCCCCGATCCGGTGTCCTGAATGATACGTCCGCGTTTCACTTTTTTACGCAAGCTGATTTTAGCGACCTCCGGTTCGTGGTAAGCAAAGGCCAGCAGGGTGCTATAACTGACGTCACGGGTCCAGACGCCGCCCCATTTTGCGCCCGTACGCAACGTGCTGTCGGCTTCGATATTCGTCAGCGCTTCCTCCATCGACAGGTTAAACAAGGCATCTACGATCGGCTGCTCCGATTCATATTTGGGCCGATTGGAAAGGTCTTTTTCCAGTTGCCATTCTTTAGCCTGATGTGCTGCCTCATCATAGGGATTGAAAGTCAGGGTCAGGCTGTAGATATTGGGATCTTCCGTGGGCTCCAATTTCAGGCCTTTGGAATGCAAATTCACAAAATCCCAGGACAGCGGTTCCGAGCCTCCTGCTACATAAAATCCTTTAAAATCTGCCTTGGCCACCCGCGAACCATCATAGGCTTCATAATAGCCTTTTTCTTCAAACTGGGTTAATACAGCCGACATGTCCACCTGAAACGTATAACTGTAATTCGTTGGTAAATAACCATCGGGTTTCTCCGGTGCCGGAGGCGGCATCTCCCCAAATCGAATGACCGACGATTGATGCTCGTCAGCAAGCACTACCCAGTGGTCTTTACCCGGAGGCAATTCATTGTCCCGCTCGTTAATACTGAATTTAAACATGATAAGCCGGGAGAACGACGTACTTGCCGGACTGTTATAATTAGATCGAATATGCTCCGGAGAAAGTACTTCTGCTACATTCGATCCCTGCACTACCCGATCCGGATACAGTGTGAATGATTCAGACTGGTATAAAAATTTCTGGTCTTTTTCCATCTTACAGGACATAACAGTCAGCAAGACCAGTAAAGGCAGGTAAAATTTCATAGTCGGGATTTAAGAGCATCCAGTAAAACATTGGTTCAGGGGGAAGGTACGAATACGAACCAGATTTCACCAAGTTCCTAAACAATCCAACCAGATTCCCAATCCTCGATTTTAACCATTCTTCCGCCTCCTTATCGGTAAAATCTGATCAAAAGCCAGCCCGCTTTTTCCTTCGCCCCGGCCAGTCTGCTTGCGAACACCAAACCAGTTGAACACCTCTCCGTTATTCCAACGTGTCCGCTGAAACGATTGCGTAACTTTCGCTCCCGCTCGCCCGACTTCTCCATCAAAAACAAAATAAGGAGAAACAGGAATGGAATCCAAGCCCTCCCGGAGCAGGATGGTACGTGGTTTGATCTTTTCCGCCGGATTTGGATCGCCTTCCAAAACCCTTGGCATGGAGGCTCTTTGCAATTGAATTTCCCGATTAGAGCCAGGCACATGCACCGGAATAAACGGAATCCAGTTTTCCGGGACACTGTTCATGATGCGATACCGAATCCGGGCTTCATTTTCAAACAAGGGTGCCGGTTCTTCCGGCGGATTGGATTCTTCCAGTAATCGCTTGTAGAAATTATGCAATTGACGGGCTGCCTCCTGGCCTCGGCGGCTCCTTCCGCCCGGACCGGGAATGACACTTTCAATACCCCAGACCATATTGGCAACCTCATCCCGAATAAAAACAATTTGCTCCCAGGGAGTACTTTCCTGGATTTTCGGTACTGTTGGCAGCAGGATCATACTGGTATCAGCTGCTGTTCGCTCCTTACCCCGAATGGCCAGGCTATACATATTCCAGCGTTGCCAATCCTCATCATCCCCACTTCCTGCTGCCTCGATCCAGGTGCGTTCACCAAAAACATTCGTAACACTGAGGCCCTCTACCTGACTGATACTACCTACCTTTTGAGTCAGCGGAACCATGAACCAGTCATTGGCGTAAATGAGTCCAAATTCAATAAAAAGCAGCTTATTTATATCAGTTGTATCCGGATCGATGTCTCCAAAATTGGTTTTACGATCTTCAAATTCCCACCAACGCGTATTTGGCATGCCATTGTAAACCAATGGACTTGGGAAAAAGGAATTCGTGATCGTTCCTTCCACATCCGCGGGTTGAGGCTCTGTATCCAATTCATTCATTTCCGGATCGATGTCCAGGTTGTACCAGTCGAGCCGCCCGTGGTAATACTCCTCCGCCACCATCACTTTTTCTGTTCCCTCTTTTGGTGCGCTTACGCGAAATTGATACTCTAAATGCCCGGGCAACCAGGCATCATCTTCCACCCCATCGGTTTGGAAAAAGAATTTTTCAAACCAGGACTTGAAGGCTTCACCCAGGTCATTCAACTGGGCTGTTTCTGCGGCATTCAAGCCATTTACACCATCGGATGCCAGGTGGGTAGGATCAGCTTTTAAATACAGATAAAGGCTTCCGCCATCCATTTTTCTTCCGGCAACTGCTGCGAATTGCTGCCAGTCTTCTGCATGCGCACAGATCTGAGCATCTTTTGCTGTGGCCGGGTCGGGTAGTTCGATCGGGTATAAGGCCAGGTACTCATCTTTAACGGCTTGCGATTGGGTAGCGATCATTTTCATCCAGCGGCGTGTCAGCATCAGACGCAAGTCTAAGGATATTTTTTGTTCGCCCGCTTTTAAAGGGATCGGCCGCCGTTCTACCTGAGCTTCCAAGGGACTTTTGTAGTCAAAGCCTTTCGGCGAATGACTGTCTGCCTGATATTTGGTCAGGCGGGTATTCGTCAGATGGATTTTTGCGCTGATCGGACTTCCTGCATCATCACCCAGGAATTCTCCCATTTGCCACTGGCGACAGAGCATCCAGAGCGGATCACGTACTTCGGCTTTCAGCGCCCGATCAAAATTGACCGTCCTGGGTCGGCCTTCCAGGCGATTCCACATAGTGATCGTCGGAAATCGCTTTTGAGTCAGAGCCAGCCGCATGTTTTCAACTACCTGGAATTCAGCCATCGTTCTCTATATTTAAAAGGGTGTAGTATTGGTTGTTTAGCGCATAATTCAAACTGACCGTAATCGGATGGAATGTCGTTGCCGAAACCGTGGCAGGTAAAAAATGCGCATAAGTAGTGCTATCAATCAGGTCTGGTTCTATCGCTCGTTTTTTCGCCTGATCCAGGGTTTCGTTCAAGGTATCTACCAGATCATTCCAGGTCCAGAAGCCCCGGAAATCGCTTGGCAAGGCCAGTAACATAGTCTGAGGAGGCTCCGAATTTGGTCGATCATAATGGAACGCCACAGCGGTATCTTCCGTTTCAGTCGGAATAATTTCGGTCCACTCATCGACCAGCAAACCGCAACTTCTGTTCGACCAGCTATGTCCGGCGTGATAGTGTGCCGTGTATAATAATCGCTCATCGGGCAATTCAAAGCTTTCTCCTTCTTCGCGGAAAGCGAGGGCCATCCAACGGTCGTTTGCGAGGTAGGGCAATTGAATTGGTTCCACCTCCAAGACGGCATCTTCGAGTGCTTCTGCCAGGAAAACCGCATTTTCCCAATGGTGCATTTTCGGACGCACCCGGGCAACACCATGTAACCAGTCGTCTTTCGGAAACGGATTCTGGTGGACCGTTTTTTGATGGTCCAGGATGTTAGATCGGTTTGTCCAGGCTGTTTGAATTTCAGCCAGTTGTTCTTCCGGCATGGCAAACTCCGGAATGATCTTGAAATCTTCTCCCAACAGCAATTTTGCGGCTTCTTTAGCTATACGCACTTCCTCTTTCGCGGAAGCGCCAAGACCAAGTTGATCCAAGAGATCCTGCGCTTTGGTGATGCGTTTTTCCAAACTTTCCACCTGGCTTTTGGCCAATCTATAAATATCTTCCGCAAAGATCAAGATCTCTTTTCTTACTGCACTCAAATCTGGCTCAGCCAACTCAAAAGCACTTATCTGGAAGCTCAATTCAACAGCCTGAAGCAGTGCATCCAGTGTGGTCAAACCGGTCGATTGATAGGCCTGCAACTCATCCAGCCGAGCCAGATAAGCTGCCCGTTTAGTATCTAGTTCATTCCGAAGATCCATCGGCGTCTGTCCGTTAATATCAAAGACAGTGGTAGAGATCATGCGCTCTGCTTTCTGCAAAATGGCGAAAGCATCCAGATCGGTCAGTGGGTCTAACGGATTATCAAAAGTATCTGTCAGTGCATCATAATCGACCAATTGTGTATCCCATCGTTCAGCCAGGGTGCTGACCTCTCCCAGTATTTGGCCAAATATTTTTCGCTTCCCTGCCAATACACTACCACCACTTGATTGCTGTATCCCAAACCTGGAAAGGCTATTCAGATGCTCCATCAACAAGGCTGCCCAGCCATCGACCTGAGCAATAATACTGGCTTCATTGACCTGTATATCGTCCACATCAACTTCCGGTGCGAGTACATTCACCAATTGGGTATTGATATCCTGCCGGATATCAGCCAGCCTGTCGCGAACCAAATTCAGGCGTCCTACCTCAATAAATTGCGCACCATCATCGGAGGTACTTGCCTCATTGGTTCGTGCTAAATCGCCGGCAACCAACGGCCTGGACCGCAAGGCCAATGCCCGCAAGCTCCGGATCAACGGAGCTAATTCAAATACACTGATCTTACCCGGAATTCGCGGGGTATATTGAACGCTAATATCTACATCCGGACGTGGCTGGTCAATCAGATGGATATGTAAAACAATGGCATCATCTAAAGATTTCATCGCCTGGTCCAGATCCGGGTCGATCATGTAGAGGAGGTCGATGGCCTGCAAACCAAGCAAATCCATCGTGAGGGTCTTAACAAGCTGAGCGTTGCCGACATGGTCAAAATAAGAGACCTCACAGGCGATCTGATTCATATCGGGCAGGACTTGTTCCAGCCAGCTGTTAAGGGCTGGCTCCCCAAGGAGTCGAGGGGTAGCTCCTGGCGGATTGACCGCCCCTAAACCAACCGGTAAATGGAGGCCAAATCGTTGAGTGATGGTTTTTCCGGAGCGCGGGGTCTGGATGACATCCGGAATCGGCGGAAATCCTCCCCTGCTGTATGTGTTCAGGGTTGCGGAGGCCCGGTCATAATTCCCCTGCACGACCTGGTGTACACTTTCGGCTATAGCCAGATCGGAAATAGCATCGTGGATATCCCGAATATTATCAACTTCTTGGTTGATCGCGTCTTGATGAGATTGCGGGATGTTCGGCAAGTTTTTACCGAAAGGATAGGTAGTCGCCCCGGTGCGATTGATGTGATTGATCATTCCCAGGCCGTCGATCACAATCTGTTTATCAATGTCTTTGATCTTCTTATACGGAAAAGCATCTCGCAATTCATAAATGTGAATATCCAACTCCAGATTTCCGTGCCGGTCGTGGAGGCCACGCTCCACCTGATAGCCGAGTAATTCCCCGAGGGTTTGTCCGTTGCGAATGCCGTCGATCACGCCCAGGGCTTTCCGAACGCGCTCGGAAGTCAGATTTACGGCCATGAGATCCGGATTGGCAGAATTGGCATGACTGATGTACCCATTCCGGAGGATAGCTGCCGTTACCGCATGGTTTAGCGAAGGAGCGGTAATAAATCCGCCATTCGTGCTATCCGTTTGCAAGGGCAGATCGCCTTTAAAAATAGCTTCCAATTCAGCAGAAATCGCTGCCGGCTCCAATTTTTTAAATTCCGGTTTTACTTTTTCCAGCCAACCGAAAGCGCCGAGATAAACGCCCTGTTTTGCGGGGCCATCGACATTTTCCTGCCGCATTTGCGATAACTGATATTGGAGGATGCCGGATTTCCAACCATCAATCCGATAATTACACAAATCCAGGTGTTCGGTAAATAAGCGTTCCAGCCGAGCCGTTGGTACATCTTTTAAGTGCTCGAGGGCGGCCAGTTGTTCGCGGAATTCCCGGGCTGCAGGATTGAAGGCCAGAATTGCCGGAATGAATTCACCAATCAGGGTATCTGCCTGTCCGGTAATTTCAGGCTGGGCTTTATAGAGATAACTGTATCGGCTTTCACTTACCGCATTGGCCGCTTCAATGTGCAAAAACTCCGGTTCGCGGCGCGCCTGCGCTACAGCGAATTGATCAAGTACATTGGCCTGCAAATGCAATTTCAAACTGGTGTCCACATAAGCCAGATCAAGCGCATGGTGCAAACTCATGTATAGCAGCGCTGCCGGACGTTTATTATCCGTAAATCCTTCCTGTTTGCGAAGCACATTGTGCGAGGTTTTGCAGGCATCAATCAACCATTGAATATAATTCCGGTCATCATCCGTATAAGAGCGGATCAATTCGACTTCCGAATTTGGGCGGTCATCAATGAAAGGTCCGGTGAGTGGATTTTGGCCGTGCAGGAAAAACCTGGACAAAATATCTGGTTTTTCGTCGCCCTGATACCCCAGATATTGCAGTAAGGCTGCGGGGGTTCGCTGAATGGTTGCCGGCTCCATAGCCTGGATTACATTCGCCACCAGGCCAATAAAACTGAACTGATTATACAAGGTCCGCTTGCCTTGGGTGTACCGTTGGTATTGTTCGACGGAAGTCGCATGCAGGCCCAGCGCATCCAATAATACCTGCTGCGGATCTCCTCCTGGTTTTCCTACAAAGGACACAGAATCCATCAATTTATCCCAATCCTGTTCAATCAAACGCAGGATCTGGTACAATTTTCGGAAGAAATTATCGGAACTACTTACTCCTGCAATGACTCCCGTTGATTCGTTCGGGTTAATTCTTCGATTAAACCAATTGAGTTTGGAAAAGGCAGTGGTCAATAAGATTCCATAAGGCTGATTTCCTACCCGGATAGCAGGGATTCCTCCCCTGCCGTTGACAAAACGATTAAAAAAGGAGCGAGTTTGTTGGATGGCACTTTCCTCGAAAACGCCATTGAGCATACTCTCCATGAAGTAGCCGAGAGTCGCCGGCCACATTGCCTGGTTCATCGCTTTAGCTTCAAGCTGGTCGCTGTGATTGACATGATTCAGTCGGTTTAACTTAGTGGGTTCGAAACCCAGCGATTCGGCCAGCACCTGCCCGTCCTTTTTCAGGAATGGGTCTGTCTCTAAATCAACCAGTCCCGAATCGGTATGGTATCTTTCAAAACTATCATCGGCAGCTTCATCGGTATCGGTGAAGGCGGCGCTTTTAAGTTCGGTATTATTAGTCGGACTGCCCTGTGGCAAAATTTCAAATTCGGTGGCGCTGTAATGATGGTGTTCAAAAAGTTCGCCTAAAAGGTCTGCACTTTCTGTTTCATCAGCACTCAATCGAAGGCCGAGCACCAACAGCCGATCAAAACCGGATCTAAATTCAATCGGATTCATATTGACCCGGAAACCCATGCCTTTTTCGACAGCAGTCGGGAAATCGACCATCCATTTGAGGGGTTCGGGTACATTTAGGTTTCCGTCTTCCAGCTGGATTTGGTCGGCATCTGTTGCCGAAGGATCCGGGCCGAGTATCAGAGAACCCGGAATCCGGTTTCCGATCTGTTCGAGTACTTTTTCTCCATTGCGATAGCCGATCAGGACAAATCGATCTGGCATAACTTTGGTTTCGGGAGCACGCGACCAATCCTGTTGTTTGGTATTTTCGGTATCGGGGTCTGGAAAAGCCAGATAGATCACGGAAACTTGCACCTCTGATCGGTCGAGTTCCCCTGGTGGCAAGCTGGCTAAGTTTACCGGAACGTATTGTTTTTCGATGCGTTGGCTTTGTTCCGGGCCGAGTGCAGCCAGCAGGTCTGCTCTGGCTGTTTCGGTGGCTATTTTTTCACCGTTGGCACGCCAGATTGCCACCCAGAAGGCACTTACTGCGGCTTTCGCCGAATCGGGAATCTGAGGAGATTGTGCGATCGCCAGTATGAGTTCATCCGATCCTTTAGAGGTTGGAAATTCAGTTATGTTATCCGGGCGATATTGGTCTTTGATCCAGGCAGATCGGCCGGTGGTATGGCTGGCGATCAGGTTTTTCCAGGCCGACCGCTGTTCTGTTTCATTTCCGGCGGCAGCCGCAAACTGACCCCAATATTTTTGGACATTGGCAAGCTCGGTTTCGCTCAGTGTTTCTTCAAAAGAATCTACAGCGATATCATCCGGGAAAATGCGTACCCAAAGTTGGTGCATCAGGGTATCCCGAATTTCAATTTGTTTGAATCGCGTTTCAATTCGAATGGGCAACAGGCAAAACGGAATCTGGTCAGAAAGCTGGGCAATAGCTTCCCTGGGGTCGGTAAAGACTTCAAACGCTTGTAAGGCCACATCGAGGTCCAACTGCACATTGCCCAAATTGGCCTCCAATCGCTCCAGTTCTTCCTTGGTCTGCCCGATCAGTCGTTCCAGCTCCGCTTTACGTTTTTTATCCAGCGCGTTAAAATTACCGGCTCTTTTATTCAAAGCTGCCAATTCGCGCTCGTAACGAGCGAGGCGTTCCCGGGTCTGAAACAGACTCAATTCGGATTGCCGGGCTTTTTTTCGGACATCCTGGAGCAGGCTTTGTTTTTTCTTGAAATCGGACATTCGATTCGTTTTTGGCTTTTAAATGAGGGGCTTAACGGGGTAACATTTCGGCAGCATGTACGCCCACTAAAACCGGTACCTGATAGAGGATATAAGCTAATTCGGCGGCGTGCATATCTTTATTCCAGGTCACGAACACATCGTCCTCATGTTGTTTCACTTTCTCTGTTTCATCCTCGTTGTTATTTATTTCGGGTGGCGTAACTTCAATGGTCTGCGTTCCGGCATTGATCTGTAAAAACCCGCCATCTGCTAATCCGGGTGCTGCGACCGGCCAGGAAAGATCATTCCAGACATCGATATCTCCTTCGTTATCGATATCCAGTCCAAATCGTGGTTCACCCGGCCGTTCTTTAATCACAAAGAACCAGCCCGGATCATCATTGGGGTTATCTCCCTTGCCACCCTTGGCTTCTTTGGCTGTCAGGTCAAACCCAAAGAAGTAAATGTCCGGATCTACCTTAGCTTCATAGAGCGGGGTTTTGATCTTACTTGTTGGCGGATTATCCTCTTCCGAATCACTGATGTCAACCAGCTGCCGTTCGCGTTTATTGTCGATATTTCCTTGATCGTCGAGTTGCCATTTTGCCCGTTGGGCGTAGATCACGGCAGTCGGATATTTTTTCAGCAACTCGCCCCGGATTACAAGTACCAGTTCTTCTTCATTGTCGTTGCCTTGTTCCCGATTATCGTGGTCGCCCAGGTTAGAAAATTTCGACCAGGTATCGAGTGGCGGTATATCCCGCATTTTTTCCTTCAACACTTCCGGGTCTTCATTTCTGTCGGCCAGGAAGGAACTCACATCCCAGAATTGGCGGAAATAACTTCCCCGCTGGTCTGTGACGTATTCCCGCCAGAGTAATTCGCGGGCAAACTCGTGGTTGAGGCCGACCATGTAAGACTCAATAAATCGCTGGTTGGTTTCCAGCAGGGAGATACTGTTTTGGGTGACAAAATTGATATTCGGCAAGAATAGCTCATCCGATTTTTCCACCAGTGGTTTGTACATTGGCAGATCAATCACCGGATATGCCATAGCTTCGACAAACTCTTCCTTCATCAATTGCAGGATTCGTGCGGGGATAAAAATCCCCTGGAAGGTGCGTTTCGGAATGGTAAAATTCGGATTAATCTTGTCGAAAGTGGTATTTGCAATAGCAGTCAGATTTAGTTTCTGCAAGGGCGGAACCTCTGATGCAGAAGCAGTTACCTGAATCAAATTAAACGAATCCTTTAAGGCTCCTTTAAACCGGATCGCTTCCGGACTATCCGTCTCTCCGATCGTTGGCTGAATGCCATCACCCGGAAAAGTTACCTGCCAGTCCGGGCTGGAAGGATAATCGTCAACCGAGTCGGGGGTTTGTGCGGATTCGCTGATTGATTCGGCCTGCTCGAATGCTTTTTCCCAATTATTTAGGAGGCGGTAAAGTCCGATCAAACCGATCGCAATAGCAGCGCCGATTCCCCAGGTAATATTGGCAACACCCAGGAAGAACAGGATAATCAGCAGTAAAATAGCCAGGACCAGTGGAATCCATTTGATCCAGGGGTATTTTTTCAACAGGTCTGCTATAAAGTCGGGTACATTTTTTGGTTGGAGTGCATCGGCGATATCATCGACGGTTGCAACACCTGCTGGCACTACTTTTGGCGGAGCGGCTGTTATCTGTCCTTCATTGATCCGCTCGATCAGATTATCCGGACGGATGGTTGCTTCCGGGGCTTTATCGAAATTCAATTTCTCGACGATCCTGCCTCTTGGTGCGATCACTTTGCGCATGGCAGTAGAAACCGGTGCTCTGGAAATAACGCTTGTTTTAAACTGATGGTAAACAGTCAGGCCCTCGGCCAACACCCGTTTTTGCATGGGGGCGGCAACAGCCAAAAAGGTCCCCGTACTACTTGCCCGGAGCGGCTGCAAGTGTTTGTTATACCAGCTGAACGAAACTTCCTTGGCTAACTGTGCCAGGCGGATTCGGTTGTTGGCTTCGAGCACATCGCCGATCTGTTCCCAGGCCGCCTTCATATATTCTTCCTGATTATCCTGCACCACACCGGTGCCAATGCCAGCTGCCACCCGGAAGCGTGGATCGAGGTTTAAATCGTGCAGCCAGTTTTGGTTCTGGGGCAGGTCGGTACCATCCTGTTCTTTCAGCAAACGGGTGGCCAAGGCGTGCCAACGACCATAAATCGGTGCCGTTATGAGTGGATCCGGATCGTTGGGGTGGCCGGCATCCGTGTTGGCCGCTTCCGCGGAAAGCGACTCATAATCATCGGGCAGGTTGACAAATGCAGCCAGCTCCTTTTGAAAATCGACCGGATAATTCTTTGCCCACTCATCATATTTAATGGCGATTTCCTTATGCGGCGATTGCAGCGTATCAAACGGAATTCGAAGGGCTCCTCCTAATTTGAGAATGCCTTCCAACTCGGGTTGATCAATACCGGAAATATTGGATCCCGGCTTTTGAACATCCATGTCGCGGGTTCCGACCCGGTGATCCATGGGTTTTGGAACGAGCAGGCGGACCAGATATTCAAAATCGCCCAAGGTACCTGTCCGGAAATACCAGCGGTGGTAATAGGGATAAAACTCCGGGTCGGTTTTCAATCCGGCTGAATAGGCATCCCAGGCAATTTGTAAGGCATTCGGCGAAAGCCCCGGATCGAGCCCCAAACCGGCTAATCGGCCAGTTTCATAAGTAGGCACCAGAAAAGCGTGGTAGGCAGCACTTGGTTCGAGTTTCCTCGGACAAAGGATTCGGCAATAAGCCAAATCGGGATTACTGGCTAAAATGCCAGCCATCTCATTGGCGATCTTTGCCTGATTGTTGCTAATAATCGGATCGTCAAGGCCTTCATTGACGTGGACATGTGCCCAGGCCCATAGCTGATCCCCCGGCGGAAAAGCAGTTGCTGCATTGGAAACTTTGATAAACGGCAAAGGTCGATTTAGCAGGTTGGAACCATCTTCAAATTCATCTTCTTTGAGTACGACCAGTGTTATCCAGGGGCGCAGCCGATTGTTGGCATCGGGTTGCTCCGGGGTATATCGCCAGGCATAATCTTCATCATAAAAATCGATGTAGGGGAAGTAATTTGCTTCAAAGTTGGTGATGTAATTACGTGGCTCTTCCTTAATAATGGCCTTTTTATCGATACCAATGATATCGCCCGGACCATAAATCTGAATCTGCTGACTGATCTGGCTATTGCTGGTACCACCTGCAACCAGATCGGCCTGAATGTCCAAATTAACATCCACAGTAGCGCGGGTTTCACCAGCACCAGGCGTATTCAACTCATTGACGATGCCTTGACGCAGCCAGGGTAAAAAAGTATATGTTGCTAATTTATCACTCATGATGCCAAGGCGGTTTCGTGTTGGGGAATAACGTGCAGGGTCTCAGCCAAATTCGGGTCAGATGCGATCCGGGCATTCATATATTCTCTGGCCAGGGCTTCGCTTGTGAAGGAAGCAGCAGCACCATCAACCGGCTGATTATTGGTATTCAGGGCAACCGAATAGGTATTTTGATTGACCTCTATTTTATCCGAAAACGGTTGTAGATTGGTTTTGTACTGCTTGGAAACTTTCGAGCGGGCAACAGCATTCCCCAGAAGTAAATGGGTGAAAATAGATCTGGCTACCCGGAAGAACCTACGCACGAAGCGTTTATAATTCGTATCGATAATGATCTGTTCGTATCGGATATTTCGTTTTACCGCCGGCCCTGTTTTCAGGTCGTTTCCGCCTGTTGAAATTTCCAGTCCGCTGTGTTGTTTTTCATAAGCAGCTCTGGATAATTTGGAGCTGTCCTCCATCTCCTGAAACTGCGCGATAGCGAAAGACTCTTCCGAATCGGCTTTTTTAGCCAATTGGCCGGCACTGAGACCCAGGCTGAGTTTTTTTACATCGCTCGGTTTTTGGTTTCCGAGTTTGTCGATCGTCAGGTCGAGAGGCACCTTCCGTTGGCTAACCCGGAGGAAGCCCACCGGATGTAATACCAGCTCTTCTGATTCATCAATTTCCCGGATAGAAACCAGCAAGCTATTTGATGCGGGTAATTCGGCTTTCCAATTACGGAGGTCGAGTATTTCTGCTTCAAAGAGTGGCAGGACTTCGATTGGCGGCAAGGCCGTGTCTTCGCTGTCTCCCCAGGTTTTATTGATATTGAAGCTAACGGAGAAGAAGAGCAATTTGATCTTGCCTTTGCCTTTGATCTTCCAGGGTGTCGGACCTTCCAGCGAGGCACTTATTGAAATACTAAACAGTCCGGCTCCAAAAATCTTCACCGAAAGGGAAGCAGAAGCGGAGGCAATAAAGTAAAACGGCGAGAACTGGAATAGTACGTCATACCCAAAATGGCCGGAAACGTTCAGCGCACTAAAGCCAAAATAGATCTCTGTTTTCGAACCAAACTGAACGGTATTGGAAGTGACAGCAAAATATCCGGAAGCGGTAATGCGCGCTACCGGGGTATCCAGCATACTTACAGCTAACCGTTTTGGATTTGGGAATGGCAGGGGTGGTGGCGTAAACTGCGGATGGAAGCCTCCGACACTGATTACAAAATTGGCATTATCACTCCAATCGATCAGTAACCCCATTTCACCTTCGATGGTGATCCAGAGGACGCGTGACTCGTACAGGCTGGCGAAGAACCAAAGCCGTTGTTTATCCACTTCCAAGGCACCAATGAAGTTGACCTGCAAGATCAGTAAAGGAACAGCTTCATCGGGTAAGGCGACTTTAATTATGCCCAGAATAGCTACATTTCCGGGTGGCACTTCGATAATGATACCGAGCGAAACACTGATAAGCGTCGGAGTTCCCCAGCCTAATTTGGCCATGGGGCCGATGAGGAAGGTACCCTCCTCCGGCGGGAAAAATGTTTTGAGATCGGAAATGATCTTTGGTGCATTTTCAATCACATTCTCCGGAAACATGATGCTTTCGATGGCACCGGTACGCACGCCTTCTGCGATCGGCTCTAAGAGCATGGTTCGATTAAGGCCCAAAAGACCACCTACCCCTAACAGGGTAAAACCAAAACCGAGCTGGATGCCGGTTCCAAATTCGGCTGTGATGATGATTAACAGGGAGAACCCCTTGGAGCCATCGGGCATTTTAGTGGTAATAATGCCTATCGCTTTTAGGCTCACGATTTCACTGAATGTAAACTCTAAAGCGCCTGCATATTCGCCACGATCCGGATCGAGGAACAGGTACCCACCTCCTTTAATAATGCCGACATCGAGTGATAAACCAACACCATTAGGTGGTTTAAAGCCCAGATCAAAATCGACCGGACCTAAGTTTCCGCCGCCGGAAGGGAATGACAGGGTAGCCTTGATTCCCATGTTTTCAACAATGGCAACCAGAGGGCCCAGATTTGTTTTTATATCAGCACCAACCGTTAAAGGCAGGCCTTCATTACTGATTCCGAGTCCGAGTGTCAATCCGTTTACTTCCAGAAAGCCCAGATCAATATGTGCAGGCAGTTTGATTTCCAGTCCACCGCTTCCG
Organism: Saprospiraceae bacterium; assembly: GCA_020437105.1. Classification (GTDB taxonomy): domain Bacteria; phylum Bacteroidota; class Bacteroidia; order Chitinophagales; family Saprospiraceae; genus JAAEZH01. Next base: position 10,112 of record JAGQWR010000066.1, on the reverse strand, counting down.
CGGAAATAAAGGCCGTTGAGATTGGACAAGCCAAGGGCAAGATCAAAGTTGGCGCTCAGCCCGTCGCCCGGCAGAATTTTCTGGATGAACCCGTCGCCATCGCCGCCACCGATCACTACTTTTCCGCCCTGGACTTCGATTTCGGTAAATAGTTCCAGTGCATCTCCTGTACCCAATCGGATACCTCCTTTTCCGGCAATGGTTTTGTATTCGAGGCGGCTGCTATCTGCATCACCGATGATCAATACCGGATCAGCTTCTTCGTTTGTATGTTCGAAAATAACATCCAACTGGCCTTTTGCGGTAGTTGTTACGCCATCAAAACCGAAAATAGGTTTGATTCCCTGTCCTGGCCGAAAGACCAGACCGATACCACCCTCGATCTTCCCATCTGCTTTTATGGTGGCGGCCAGAAATTGCCCCAACTCCAGGCGCATATCGAGGATTCCATTGAAAAATGGCAGGAGTGCCATACCCGGCTTTTTTGAACCATTCCCCGGAAGGGGGACTAATCGAATCTCAGCAGCCAGTCGGCCTGATGGGCGATAGCGTTGGAAAAAGATAAACCGCATGACCGGAATATCCGGAGCACCTGGCAGTGTAATGCCTTCCGAAAGTGCAATGAGTTCATCGGGGGCGATACTGGTTAATCGGACATCCACTCCGGAGCTATACAGGAAATTTTCGAGGGCCATAAACAGGCTCTCATAGTCAAAGTCATTTGTGCCCCAGCCGTAAGCATTTTCAAAAATAGTAAGCGGGTTGGACAATAGATCAGGGATCTGGGACAGATCAAACTGATAATCCATGAAGGGCATCCGGTCGCCACCCGGATCTGAAAATGTTGTTTTTACGATACCGAGCGACTTGAGGAGGAAGCCGGCTGTTTTTTGGTGGTTTTGAAGGTAATCAACCAGTAAAAACTGAAGTAGTTGGATGGGAAATTCAGTTTTGAAGCCATCTGCCCGCAACTTAAGTGGGATCGCTGCATCGGGGGCATTGCTGATGTCATTGATTCCATCGATTAGCTGAACGATATAAGCACGGATGTTATCAATCTGACTAAGGTCAAGATCGCCGTCAATGGCATCTTCGAGGGCATTTTTTAATCCGACAACTGAATCGCTGATCGCTAAAACCGGTTGCGGAATATCATCGGGTTGCCAGCCCATTTGAATCATAAATGTCTTGAATGCTTCCGGAGAGGAAACAGCCTGCTCAAGCGGAACCAGCATTTTAGCTGCTTCCGTGACCAACATACTGAGTGTGTTCTTCTGGACCATTGGTTTTTGAGTGCTGCCCACCAGGGCTTATTTATCTTTCTTCACTTTCTTTTGTTTGCCATCAGGATAATAAGAGTCGAGTTTGGCGTGTTTACTCGGATCAATCCGATTGACCATCATGTATTTACAGACGAAACAGTACTCTCCTTCTCCGCCGTCACCCTGGCCGTCTCTCATTTTACATCCGCCGGAAGGCCTGAAAACATCAATGGTATAAGCTCCGCCACCTTCATAAATGCCGATTACTTTATACTCGTCGCAAGGTGGTTTGTAGCTTGGCACATCCGGTGGCGCATCAAAATCTTTGCTCACCGGGTCTGAGCCACTGGCATGGGTATCGTGATTTTCGGTAAGTGCCCGGCCATTGGTGGCGACTCCGGAGTAGGAGTTATTCTTCATAAAATCATACACCCGTTTCTCCACCAGTTTAATGATATTGCCATCTTCCTCCTTAGCCTTATACATCAGGCTCCCTGGCGGGAAAGGGGCTTTCACGGCTGGTCCTCCGGAAAGCGTTACTTCGCCAGATCCGGCATCGATGGAATCGATTGTCATGTTGAGGTAAATATCCGGTGTATCGATCGGCACCTGTGGGATCCGCAGCCCTTCAAATCCTTTTCCGCTGCGGAAGTTTATAGTGTCGCCAACCTTCCAGTTGTTGAGTTCTGATTTATCGATTTTAAAAACCACCTTATTGGCATTGATTGCGCTTTCATTGCGGGTACCGGATGATTTTTCAATCCGATGGAGGTTTACCCATTTGACCTTATCGGGATCAATTGGTCTGGGTTTGGTCGCATCTGCCGGTGCAGCTGTGACCTCAATATTTGATAAAACGGTGGTATTGTCGTAATCCTCTTCCCCATCATCACCGGCTTTACGGAACTCCTCGTATTCATCATTTAGGTTGAAGGAATGTCCGAGTTCGTGGACAACAGTATTCGTAAACTTGATGTTATTGGTACTCGCTGATTTTTTAATGGTCAGTTTGGGCTTAGTGGGACTCGGATCGACGGTATATTCCAATAAACTTTCCCGGCCGATTGATTTGGCGAAAAAGGTATTGCTGAAATTTACGCCCCTCAGATATCGATGATTAATCATCAGAACGCCCAATCCGATAGAGGAATACTGCCTGGTTGTGGCTGTTGAATCGGGTGTAAAGCCACTACCCCATACTTTTCCGACCTGGAAATTATTATCTCCAAAATTGAGATTTTTATCCGCGAATCGCTCCATCTCTTTCAACAGGAAATCTCTTTTGGGAGCGGTTCGATTATTTGCTCCAAGCTCTGGTGCAAATCGACGCGGGTCGAATTCCGGACCAGATGGCGGCTCTTTGGGTTTATACCATTTATGTACCCATTCTGCGAAACGGGTATTATCAGCGTGTGTATCAGCTTCCGCCAGATTAGGGGCAACGATATCGGCTTTTGCCTGAAATTCAGAAGACCGTTCGCCCCAGCGGGCGCCCTGCATAAAACACCAATAGGTATCGCGGGCTTGCGGAATACCATGTATTTTTTGCTTTTTCCAGGCTTCGATCACATTATTACAGGCTTTGGCATCAACATACCCAGCGAGCTTGGGAGCACTACCGGCTGTACTCCAATTAGATTTGAGTTGTACTATCGATTTAGTCGTATCCGCATTAGTTGGATAGCCCACTTTTTGATTGAGTTCTTCCAGTGTATAGGAATCGGCAGCACAGGAACTTGCAGGGTCAACATCTCCCGGTATGGTATCTCCGTCGATATTAACAGGCACACCAACTGTCAGTCCATTTTCCGGCGATTCCGTATAAGCCTTCCAGAAGTTGAATTTATCTTTCAGGATATTGAATGGGGCATGCCGCTCGGTCGTAAACATGGCATCGATCATCGGGGTTACGGCCTTGCGGTACAAGGCACGATCATCGGGATTATCCCGAAAACCTTCGGCCAAAATGACAATATTTAGCTTTTCTTCGACCTTACCGGCTGCATTAAAAACATGGGTTCGATCCAGTCTTTTGACAGGTGTCAGGTCGGCAAAATCGACGCAGGTCACCGGTACTGTTTCGGTATCACCACCCAACAATACACCAGTAATATTCGCAGTTCCGAATATTACGCCGGAAACACGTCCGCGATAGGTATTGGAGACCTTGACGGTAAATTCATCATCAGATGACAGCTCGACATATCCATGTCCGCTGATATCGACAATGCTGCGTTTATCAGCATTAGCCGAATCCATGAGAGCAAAAATAGAGAGCTGGCTATGATCCATATCCGGATCCCAAAAAACCGACAGGGATTTATTTCCAAACCACCAGCCATTGAGTTTGTCGTGTACCTGAATCCGGGCCAGGGTGTAGATATATTCTGTAGGATCAGCAGGGTCTTCGTATCGGACCTGCATCAAAATAGTGCCATAGCTTTGAGGGGTTATTATTCGGGTAACCGGATCAAAGTTTATGTGAGTCTGATTAATTGGAAAAAAATCGAAATGCAAATCGGAATTGACCTGGCTGATTGAATAGTTATCATCGACGGCATTGAACTCGCCTCGAAAAACTTTTAATTCGACATCATTAAGTGATACACCACCACGCTTGAAGTTGGGGTCGAGCACCAAATGGATATCACAGGAAGGTTCCAAAAATATAAAGGAAGCCTTAGCCATAGCCTACGGTTTTTAGGATCGGTATAAAAGTACTAGAGTATAAAGGTGTGGCTGGTAAGGTCTCGGAGCAGCAGAGATTCCTGTCTGCTCTATTAGACTTGTCCAACTGGAGTCTCAAATGGCTGCAAGCGACAAATTTTATCTTGCACTTCGTTAAAAAGCCTCGCCGATGCTAAGGCATCGTCTACGTTTTTTGCCTTGTTCAAAATAAAATTTGCTTCGCTTTCGCTCATTCAGTCCCAGTTGGACAAGTCTATTGGCAATTAAGATACGGGCAAAAATTTAGATTTGCAAATTGGATATTGCGGGTAGGGACATTTCCCCTGATTCTGATGGGTCGAAGGAATTCGTCTGTGACGAATTAACCGGGATTAATGTTGCAAACGATTCAAAATTAAAAATTCAGCATAAAGAATTATTTCGACTTTAGACCCTCAGCCTTTCAATTATCGAGGCTATTATACACTATGGTCAGCGCAGGATCGAAAAATGCTCCGTTTAAAAAATCGTGTTGGAACCGTTTCCAGGAAGCTTCAAAAAGGGCTTTTTTTGCTCCATCTTTAACAGGGTCCGGGAACTTATCGGGATCAAACTGATAATGGATCGGAATATCGGTAACCTTTATCTGATACTTTAATAAGAGGTATTCCAATAATTCGTCGAGGCTGGTGAACTGATAGACATAACTTTCCTGTAAGGTATCGCCATAGGGGTCCAGCCCTAAGGAGATCCATTGCAAATCCAACTGCCAGCGAGATTGCCGCGTGTCAAAAACCAGCATAATAGACAGGGCCATTCCCTCATAATCAGGGCAATTACGCCAGTCAATGACAATAAACCCATTCTCCTTATTTTGAAAATGACTTTTTAAAGCGTCCAGATCAGCGAAATGGAGTGGCATGTAGAGTATGTTTTTAACATTTGAAAGCAATCATTGCTGATCTTTCCATCCGGTTTTTTCCAGGTTTCGGATAAATTCCATTTGATTCAGGGGCTCTTTTATTTGTTGAAAAACCGTATCCATCAGAAACGTTTGTATTTCCAGAACCAGATTGGGGTTGTACAGGCGAACTGAATCTACTCCATTAATACTGACCATCCGGGAATCGAAATCTGATTGATAATTAAACAGGCTGTCCAGAAAAACATTGAAATTCACCGGAGCCTCTACGAGTCCTTTATTATCGCTAAAGTTCGTACTATCCTGTAAATACAACTCCATATCTTCAATGGTCAGGCCTTTACGCGCTATCTCATTCAGGGCTTCCAGGGCATCCGGAGAATATTTACTTTGCGGATGATCGATTAAAAAACCTTTTAAATTTGAGATAGTGGGATTTTCGGAAATCAGCTGCCAGTCCAAATATTCGATCTTTTCTAAAGCTTCCTGTACCCGGTGAGATTCCGGATTATCTTCCAAAAACTCAACATATCCTTCTTTGTTATCGGCTGTGCGCCACCAGCCAATTTCGCTCCGAAAGCCGGGCATCATGGCGTAGGATGCCGAGGCAAAAATCACGAGCGCGCTGGCGGTATAGGTCAGCCAACGCCGCACGGTATTATTCCGTGATCTTGGCCGGACAGCGGGAGAAGGAGGAGGTGGAGGAGGCGGAGCTGGTGCAGGAGGCACGGCCGGTTGAACATCTACAGGAGCACCAGGTTGCACGCGAGCCGGCCCAGGATTGGAAGGACTTGTTTTTTTGGAAGGTTCAATGACAGCCCCGGCATCATCTGCCACTTCCTCTATTTGGTTTTCCAAACCACTTTGTCGGGTTGTAATCCGATCCGGGGCTTCCCGAAATACAGAGGTGGAAATGGTTGTTTCCGGAACAGATTCCACAATATCAATCACCTCTTCCAATACGATGTTGCGCTTGCGGTCCACGCCATCAACTATTTCGACAATCGACACCCGCAAAACAAGGGTATGTTTTCCAGGCTGTTGGGCAGTAACATAAAACCACCACTCGCTGTAAAAATCGGGATCAATTCGCTGCACTTCATCTGAAATACTGCGAATTTGAAAAACAGGATTAGCGGCTGGATCTACTAATTCCACACTCATCACTTCTCCGATTTGGATCGAATGGATTTCCATGTGCTCAGACCAATCCAGGTTTTGTCGGATAACCTCTTCCAAAAATGCCAGCCGGATACGGCAACGGGTTTCCTGCCGAATGGCCATAACATTAGGAATATCGTAGAGGATTTTACCTTCCATCGCCTTAACGCCATTGCTTACTTTTTCGTCGTTGAGGCTCCGTAGAAATTCCAGCAAACTATCAAAGATCTGGTTTTCGATAATATCCATGTCTTCCAGCGAAATCAGGCCTTTTCGCCGGTTGGAAGCTGCCCGATTCAATCGACGGATCATCGACAGCACAGTAGTCACTACCGGACTTTCAGCAGGAAGCTTGGTACGCAAAAACTCCAGGGCTTCGCCCAGGTCATTAAGCGCCAGCGATTCTGCTTCTTTTTTTATTTCGGGGAGTGACATGTTTTAGTAAAGAGGTTAGCTTCATCCAAAGATAGTGATTTGAAAAGTTGGAGCCGGGCAAAAAATTAGTTTAAATCGGTTCATTCCGGGTCTTCTTTAAAAATTATCTCCAATTTTTTGGTGACAAATGACACCCTTTTATTGCTTGTTCCTATCAAGTTGTGTAAATAACTTGGAGCCGTAATACCCAAGGGCAAGTGGTTTGAGGTTGTATGTCATTGGTGTTTTGTCCGAAGGTTGTAAAGTACTCTCAATTAAAAACATTATGAGCCTCAAGCAGCGAGTATCATCCTATGATATTTTGGCCATTAGTATAGGCATTGTTTATCTATGGTTTGGCGCCTTAAAATTTTTTCCCGGAATTAGTCCCGCAGAAGATTTGGCCAAAGACACCATTAGCGCATTGACCTTTCATCTCATTCCGGCAAGTGTCTCCATCATTTTACTCGCCATCTGGGAAACAATGGTAGGTGTATTATTAATATTTAACTTATTCAGGCGTCAGACCATACTATTTGCCTTAATTCACATGGTTTGCACCTTTACACCTCTGTTTTTATTTCCGGATTTGGTGTTCAATAAGTTTCCTTTTCAACTCACCTTCGTAGGACAATATATTTTCAAGAATCTAATCATCATTGCTGCACTGCTTTCGCTGCGCTCCCGTTTAACGCGTTAGAATCGTTTAAACCGTTTAAACCGTGAAGTTATCGGCCCTAGACTAAATTTTCGTCCAGGAAATAACTAGACCTGCTGGTCTGCAAGACCGAATAGACTGTGAAGCCGACAGGCCACTAGACCAGGCCAAAGGCCCTAGACTGCCAGTTTATTGTCGATTTACCAAGAGACCGAAGAGCTCAAACTCAAACTCACTCGTTGATACTCCGCTGCGCGTCGTGTGGATTGCTCGCCTTCGGCTTGCGTGGATTGATCAGCTGTGCTGATCGTGGAGATGACTCTGCTTCTCTGTGTTAAAACTCAAACTCCCACGATAGCTGTGGGCAAACTCAAACTCAAACTCAAACTCAAACTAATAATTCCATATACTATCTTTGAAGCAGCACCAAATCCAAACAAAAATGAAAAAGCTGTTTCTACTTTGCATCATTCTGTTACCAATCGGCCTGGCAGCTCAGACTTTGACACAAACTGTACGTGGTACGGTCGTAGATAAAGAGAGTAAATTTCCCCTGATCGGTGTAAGTGTTTCCACTACCCTGGAGGATGGGAGTATTCTGGGTACTGTCAGTGATGTAGATGGCACCTTTCGTTTATCCAATGTGCCAGTAGGCAGGCGCACAATCAACCTTTCCTACCTGGGCTATGAACCGGCTATCCTGAATAACATTGTCATCAGTTCCGGCCGGGAAGTGATTCTGAATGTGGAAATGGACGAATCCATTGCCGAACTCATGGAAGTAACGGTACTAGCACAGCGTAATGGAGAAGTGCGTAATGAGATGGCCACCGTCAGTGCCCGCCAGTTTAGCGTGGAAGAAACCGATCGTTATGCCGGGAGTCGGGGAGATCCGGGACGTATGGCCTCCAACTTTGCCGGCGTGCAGGGAGCAGACGACAGCCGGAATGATATTGTGATTCGGGGCAATTCGCCGCAAGGCGTATTATGGAGACTTGAAGGCGTAAATATTCCCAATCCGAATCACTTTGCCATTCCGGGTACCGGTGGTGGCCCCGTAACCATTCTCAACAATAAATACCTGGCAAATTCTGACTTTTTCACCGGTGCATTTCCGGCAGAATTTGGAAACTCCATTGCGGGAGCATTTGATCTGAAAATGCGCAATGGCAATAATGAAAAACACGAATTCAGCGCTCAGCTGGGTTTTCTTGGCACAGAACTTTTGGCAGAAGGACCGCTCTCTAAGGAAAAAAAATCCTCCTACCTCCTCTCCTACCGGTATTCCACCTTGCAGCTATTTACCTTCCTGGGAATTGATGTTGGCACCGATGCGATTCCACAGTACCAGGATGCTGCATTTCGGGTAAATTTCCCGCAGAAAAAAGGAGGTAATTTAGCTATCTGGGGACTGGGAGGAATATCCAATATTGATATCATTTTGAGTGAGCAGGAAGCTCCGGATACAAGTACCCTCATTTTTGGCTCTAATGATCGCGATCAATATTTTGGGTCCACAATGGGCGTTGGGGGTATTACCTGGACACAGCCCACAAACGAAAACACCTATTTCAAAACGACTGTTTCTGCTTCCTATCAGGAGGTGAATTCAAACCACGACTATATTTTCAGACATGTAGAAGATGGTCTTTTTGTAGTGGATAGTTTGCCGGCAATTTTAGGCTATAAATTTGCAGAAACCAAATACTCGGCTTACGGATTTGTAAACCACAAGATCAATAAGAAACAAACCATTAAGGCCGGTCTGAATGTAGATTATTTCCAGATGAATTATCTGGATAGTGTACGGACCATCGTGGTAAACCCGGATCCGGATCCAAGTACCGTTTCCGATTGGCGTATCCGTTGGGATGCTTCTGCGGGAGCAGTACTCGTTCAGCCTTATGTAAACTGGAAACTAAAAGCCTCCGAGCGGCTCACGCTGACAGCTGGTTTGACCAGTCTGTATTTCAGCATCAACAACAATAGTTTCTCGCCACTTGAGCCCCGGCTTGGATTAAGTTATGATTTGGGCAGCTCCTCCAAGCTGAGTTTTGGTTATGGCCTGCATTCTCAGATTTTGCCCGGATACCTTTACTACTATGGACAGGAAACAATTGTCGGAGATCCACAGGAACACAACCTCAATCTGGGTTTGCAAAAGAGCCATCACCTGGTCTTGGGTTATGAAAAACTATTGGGCAGCAATTTGAGATTGAAGGCAGAAACATACTATCAATATCTGTTTGATATTCCGGTGGAGGTTGAACCCAGTTCTTTCTCCCTCCTGAATTCCGGTTCCGGCTTCAGTCGTTTCTTCCCGGATACGCTGGCCAATACCGGTACGGGACGCAATTACGGTATTGAATTAACGCTTGAAAAATTCTTCAGTCAGGGATATTATTTTCTGATTACAGGTTCTGTCTTCGACAGTAAATATCGGGGCAGCGATGATATACTGCGCAATACCGTTTTCAATGGTACCTATGCCTTTAATGGCGTGGTAGCAAAAGAATTTAAGGTTGGAAAAAGTGCTGCACTCAATTTAGGTGGCAAGGTAACCTGCGCAGGAGGTCGCCGTTATGGTCCGGTAGATTTGGAAGAATCGAAAAAGCAACTTGAGATTATCTGGGAAGATGAAGGTGCTTTCACGTTGCAATTTCCTGCCTATTTCCGTTTTGATGCCAAGGCTTCTTTCCGCTGGAACCGTCCGAAGGTCACGCATGAATTTTCTGTTGATTTTGTAAATGTGCTGGACCGGGAGAACATCCTCACACTCACTTTTGCCCCCGATCACCCGGATGGTCCGATTGTAGAAGAATACCAACTTGGATTCTTACCTATTTTCTTTTACAAGCTGGATTTTTAGGCAGAGTGATTCTGCAGCAAAAATGATTACAGGTTACCGACCTGTCAGGTCGTCGACCTGACAGGTCGGTTTCATTTCGTTTTCTCTTAAATTTTCATTTCCTACTTTTTTATCAAAATTGTGTTAATAACTTATTGATAATAAAATAGATACACTAAA
>JAGQWR010000065.1 GCA_020437105.1 Saprospiraceae bacterium | reverse complement strand
GTCAGGTTGGGGACCTGTCAGGTTGTTTTTTTTTGCTGCCCCAAAAAAAAAGCCCACCGGATAAATCCGGCAGGCTATTTTTCCACTTTTTCCTATTCCTTTCAGGCTTTGGCCTTATTGTCTGTTGCACTTGAACCTGGCAAATTCATCTCACTTTCAAAATTAGCTAAGGACTGGATCCCGGAATCATTCACAATTTGTTCAAAAACATAAGCAGCCTGAATCGGGTCTAAGCCTTTACTTGAAGCTGAAGCTGCAAAGCTTTCTTTCGTTTTGCCTCCTTTGAAAAGATCAAAAGCGGAACGAATTCCCATATTTCGGTAGGCATCAATTTGGGCACGCACGCTGATTAACAACTTCGCCTGACCAATCCAATCGAGTACCTGCCTGGTTTCAAAGGGCGTTTTTTTCAATAGCTGCACCAGGCTGTAACAAGCCAGATTTTGGGCATTATCGATACCAACCTCACCAAGTCGTTCCTGATGTGAAAGGGATATGCCTTCAATATTACTCAAGGCCAATTCTTTTTCCAAATCACTTTGAGCACCGACAATATCCTTGTATTTGTCAACCAGATAATTGATAAACCGATCTGGAAACATCCCCGCGAGAAATGCAATGGCAGGTAAACCCTGACCAACCACACTGTCTAAAATAAACGCCACAATTAAGGATACTAAGGACGCCATCAGGATCCGGATACCTGCGCTGTAATAGATATATGGAGAAAGATCATAATTGATCAGCCTTCGAATAATATTACTGGAGGACCAGATAAAACCACCCAGAAACGCAAATGAAACTGCCACCAGGCTTTTATTCATTGGTCCGCTGCCATTTGCTATACCAAAATCGCCTCCATGTAACAGGATGCTATCTGAAATATTAGCGCTCCATTGATCTGCAAAAATGATCGCTGTAATTGCCAGAAAGCAAATCAGTGTAATGAAGGAAACAGGCAAAATATAAAGAGACGCCCGGTGAAAATCTTTAACCGACTTTTTCGAGGCATTCATCCCCATGTCATTAATTGCCTTTTTAAAATCGTGCTCGCGCTTGTCAAGCATGTAATAAAAAAAGGTCATGGCACTCAGCGGCATAAATCCGCCGACAATAAATACAATTACCATGCGCCCTATGAAAGGCAATGTTCCTAACTGTTGAATGATTTCACCGAGCGTTCCCATATTATCCTAATTCAAATTTAATTCCCTGTGCCAGTGGTAGATCCGAACTATAGTTGATCGTGTTTGTCTGGCGGCGCATATAGGCTTTCCAGGCATCCGACCCACTTTCCCGGCCACCTCCGGTTTCTTTTTCGCCACCGAAGGCACCGCCAATCTCTGCACCACTGGTTCCGATATTCACATTAGCGATCCCGCAATCTGATCCGGCAGCAGAAAGGAAACGCTCTGCTTCCATCAGATCCGTGGTCATAATGGCAGAGGAGAGTCCTTGTGGCACATCATTCTGCAGATGAATAGCCTCTTCCAATTCCCGGTATTTGATGAGATACAGGATAGGCGCAAATGTTTCATGCTGCACAATCTCGTAGTGGTTTTCTACTTCCGCAATACAAGGCTTCACATAACATCCACTTTCGTATCCCGGTCCTTGCAGTACTCCACCCTCTACTACGAATTTACCACCTTCCGCGCGTATTTTCTCAATGGAGCTCAAATATTGATCTACCGAACCCTGATCGATCAATGGCCCTACGTGGTTATGCTGATCCAACGGGTCTCCAATACGCAACTGGCCATAGGCATTGGAGAGCTTTTGTTTTACTTCTTCAAAAATATCTTCGTGAATAATCAAACGGCGGGTAGAAGTACATCTTTGTCCGCAAGTACCAACAGCACCAAACAGTGCGCCTGTCAATACCAGGTTAAGATCCGATTTATTGGAAACAATGATTGCGTTGTTTCCACCCAATTCCAGCAAACTCTTACCCAGACGACCAGCTACTGTTTGCGCAACGATTTTGCCCATACGCGTGCTACCTGTAGCAGAGATTAAAGGCACTCTCTGATCCGTAGTCATAAACTCACCAACCTTGTAGTCGCCGTTGATAATACAGGAAACACCCTCCGGTACGTCATTTGCACGCAACACTTCGGTAAAGATTTTTTGGCAGGCCACAGAGCACAAGGGTGCTTTTTCTGAGGGTTTCCAAATATTGACATTCCCACAGATCATAGCGATCATAGCATTCCAGGACCATACTGCTACCGGAAAATTAAAGGCAGAAATGATGCCTACCACGCCAAGCGGGTGCCACTGCTCATACATCCGGTGATTTGGTCGCTCTGAGTGCATTGTCAATCCATACAACTGACGAGACAAACCGACAGCAAAATCGCAGATATCAATCATCTCCTGGACTTCACCAAAACCTTCCTGGAGGCTTTTTCCCATTTCATAGGAAACCAGTTTCCCCAGAGCATCTTTATGCTTGCGCAAGGCATCGCCATATTGTCTGACTACCTCTCCGCGTTTGGGAGCGGGCATGGTGCGCCAGGATTTAAAAGCCGTCTGGGCTGTTTGAATAGTCTGATCGTATTCTTTTCGGGTAGTAACGCTCACACTTCCAATGAAGGCGCCATCTACTGGTGAGTAAGACTCAATGTAGCTTCCGGAATCAGAGGATTTTAACCCTGTCCAGGTGCCTGGATTTTTCGCTTCTAATCCTAACTCTTTTAAAAATTGCTTATCCATGAAATTTGTATTTCGGTATATTTGATAAAGGAGGCACAAAAATAGACTTTTCCGAGAACTGCTCCTTGTATTCGCCTCCACATTCCGTACATCAAACGAAAAGACCTTCTGATCCCGGAGGTTCAAAAGGTCTTTACTGCCCTACATGTTTGAGAAAAACAGGTTGCCTATTCTGCGTCTAAATGGGTACGTAAAAAGGAAAGGGCTTCGTCATTGGCCTTTTTCGCTGATTCTGCGTCATATTTCGGGTTGGATGGATTCGCGAAAGCGTGATCCGCCTGATACCAGGTCGGTTTGAAGTCTTTGCCTGTTGCTGCACAAAGTGCTTCGAATTTATTGATCATTTCTTCATTGATCCAGCCATCTTTGGTAGCAAAGACACCCAAGATATCAGCCTGTAACGGCTGCAATTGGGTAGCCGTTTCCACTGGCATACCATAATACATCACACAGCCGACCCCACGATCTGCTGCAGCAATAGAAGCCCGTAAAGACCAACCACCGCCAAAGCACCAACCGATAGTCGCCACTTTACCATCCTTGCCGGCATAGTCCAGGGCGCCGCTAATGATCGCATTTGCCCGATCCTCTGAAATCCCCTGCATGAATTCACCAGCTTTTTCCGGATCTGTAGCAATCTTGCCATCATAGAGATCCAATGCCAATACAATGGTATTATCCAGTTGGCCAAACAGGCGTTCTGCTTCTTGTTTGATATGGTCATTCAATCCCCACCATTCGTGCACTACAAAAAGGAAACGGTTTGTTGGCTCTTCCGGCATTAAGCGATAAGCTTTTCCTGTTTTACCGTCGGCAGTATTAAATTCAAACATTTCCCCTTTGCCTTCAAAGGCTATTTCTTCCGGCGTTTCATGCGCGTCTTTGAATTCCTGATCATCAGCAAATTGCCCCATGTTCTCTCCTTCTCCGGAAGGAGCAGAATTACAGGCAAACAATCCCAGGCAGAACATGGAGAGTAAAATTGGTCGTATCATTTTTCTGGTTTTTATTCTTTATCTAATTGCTCGGCAGCCCGGGCTTCCTCTCTTCGGGTTTCTTCCCGCTCCCGCTTTGCTTCCCTTTTTTCGCGGGCTTCCTTGTCTGCGCGCTCGTAAGCAAGGATAATCTCTTTTACCAGGCGATGCCGCACGACATCATCAGCAGTCAGGTAAACGGTTTCAATCCCATCCAGGCCATCCAATAATTCAATAGCCCTGTGTAGTCCTGATTTTACACTATAATGCAAATCTACCTGCGACAGGTCGCCGGTGATAATACATTTGGCAGAAGGACCGAGGCGGGTCAAAAACATCTTGATTTGCATAGTAGTCGCATTCTGGGCTTCATCCAGAATAATAAATGCATTATCAAGGGTCCGGCCACGCATAAAGGCTAAAGGGGCAATTTCGATGATCCGGTTTGTCATAAAATACGTGAGCCTTTCTGCCGGTATCATATCATCCAGAGCATCATATAATGGCCGCAGATAGGGGTCCACTTTATCTTTGAGATCACCCGGTAAAAAACCCAGGTTTTCACCAGCTTCTACAGCCGGACGAGTCAAAATGATCTTTTTGACTAATTTATTCTTCAGGGCTTTTACTCCTAAGGCAACAGCGGTATAGGTTTTACCAGTACCCGCCGGACCAATTGCAAAAACGATGTCGTTTTTGTCGGAGGCTTCAATCAGGCGTTTTTGATTGACCGTTTTGGCCTTGATCTTTTTTCCGCCACGGCCATGCACGAGTGTGGTATTGTCTGTACCGTTGGAACTCAGGCGTGTCTCAAATGGATTTCCTCCATTTAATACATCCTGAATCGTTTGTACTGACAATTCATTATGCTCCCGAAGCAAACGAACCATCTGCTCAAACTTGGCTTTCGCCGCCTGGGTAATTTTTTTATCGCCAAAAAGCTTTACGCTATTACCCCGTGCAGTAATAGAAATATCGGGAAAAGCCGCGCGCAATAAATTTAATTTAATGTTGTTCTCTCCGTAAAGCTTTACGGGATCAACTCCTTCAATGGTGAGAATGATTTCGCTCAATATAAATTCCTCTAAATTTTGAATTAAGAGCCAGGCTCCATAGTCAGTATCAAAAGAACATCAAAATGCCCTGGGATGTTCCAACAAAGATACAGAAGTACACTTGTAAGAATAGTTCCTTTGCATACTTTACGAAAAAATAACCCCCTACAGCCCTTAAATTACTGCTTAAAGTCAATTGAGACGCCTTAGAGCACACTCCTAAGCTAGCTTTTCGTTAATTTTCCGCCCTCAAGCGCAAAACATGCGTATTATAACCCTGACGACCGACCTCGGCTGGCGCGATTATTATGTAGCGGTAATCAAAGGAACTCTTCTGAGCCGACAACCTGACATACAGGTTGTAGATATTACGCACGACATTCCGCATTACAATATTGTGGAAGGAGCCTTTGTGCTCAAAAACGCCTATCCAAATTTCCCATCCGGAACCATCCACCTCGTAAGCATCCTGGATTATCCCAGTCCGGAATCCGACTTTCTCGTAATCCGGCACGATGACCATTATTTTATTGGTCCTAATAATGGCCTCTTCTCACTGGCCTTTGAAGAAAGACCCGAGGAGGTTTACCGCTTATCCAGTGGCTCAGCCCATGTATTTGGATTAAAAAATTTATTCGCGGAAGCGATAGCACATATTTGCGAAGACAAGCCGCTCTCTGACATTGGAGAGCGCAACCCACATATGGTTGAACGGATCAGCCTGCAACCAGTCGTGAGCAAGGACCAGCTTCGTGGCACCATTTTGCATATTGATCATTATGATAACGCCATCGTAAACATCCGCCGGGAGCTATTTGAAAAAATTCGCAATGGCCGACAATTCCAATTATTCTTTAAGCGTCACGACCCGATTGTTCGCCTAAGTAACCGATATTGCGATGTGCCTGTCGGTGAGCCACTCTGCCTGTTTAACTCGGCTGGGTTGCTCGAAATTGCACTCAACATGGATAAGGCATCGACCTTACTTGGCTTATCTTTAGATGATACTATACAAATAAATTTTCTTGAATGATCCATCGATTGGTGAAATTGACATTCCATCCAGAACATATAGCACACTTTCAGGCTGTCTTCAAAAGTTATAAAAGGGCGATCCGAAATTCTCCGGGCTGCCAACACCTCGAAGCCTGGCAGGATCTGAATAACCCAGCGATTTTTTTCACCTTCAGTAAATGGGATCGGCCGGAAGACCTGGAAGCCTACCGCCAATCAGACACCTTTAAAGAGGTCTGGCCTAAAACCAAAATTCTCTTTTCGGATAAACCGGAAGCCTGGAGCACCCAACAAATTGATGTAGCACATGAAAGCTGAGTTTATAGAATTAAATCATCTGATCACCGATGGCATGACCACCCACAGAGGATTGCCCGGCCCACAGATTTGTGATTATTTCAGCCATGAGGAATCCAAAAAGCTATATGCTCCCGGCACAGAATTTCAGATTGGACGCATCGACATGCTTGCGAATACAGGCACTTATCTGGACACCCCGTTTCACCGCTTTCGCGATGGCGCTGATCTTTCGGAAGTAGGACTTGAAAAACTGGCCGACCTGCCGGCGATACTGATCGATGCGCGTATGTGGCCCAACGGAATCCCACCGGAAGTCGTAATCGGCCGCAGATTGAGCGGCCACGCTGTCCTGTTTCTCACCGGATGGGATCGATATTGGGGTCGGGAATCCTATCTCAATGGACACCCATATCTGGAAGCGGCTACTGCTAAATTCCTGGTTAGCCAACAAGTGCTGCTCGTTGGAATCGACTCCCATAATATCGACGACACATCCGGCAAAAGTCGGCCGGTACATACAAGCTTATTGGGGGCTGGCATTCCAATCGTAGAGCACTTGTGCAATTTGGATCAATTGTCTGGCAAAAGCTTTCAATTTACTGCTACGCCGCCAAGGGTAAAGGGTATGGGGACCTTCCCTGTGCGCGCTTTCGCGAAAATAAACCCGGAACGATGACCCGTTTTCAGCTGGACAGCTACGACATTCTAATTGATGCTCCCTGGACAGCATTGTCCGAAAAAATTCAAACCCTGGCTCCCGGAAAGATCGCCCTGGTGCTGGATGAAAACACCCGCAGAGATTGTCTGCCCATCCTCCGAAAGGCAATAGACATATCGTCCTGGCACCTGATCGAAATTCCTTCCGGCGAGCAACATAAATCCCTCGAAACCTGCCAATTCATCTGGCAATCTCTCATGAACCTGGCCTTCGACCGCAACTGCCTGCTACTCAATCTGGGCGGAGGCGTGATCGGCGACATGGGCGGATTTTGTGCAGCTACCTTCAAGCGCGGCATGCCATTCATTCAGATCCCAACAACCTTACTTTCTCAGGTAGATGCCTCTGTTGGCGGGAAGTTGGGTATTGATTTTTTGGAAATAAAAAACAGTATTGGTGTTTTTCGCGATCCGGAATTGGTGTTTATTCAAACCGCTTTCCTGAAAACATTGCCCTTTCGGGAATTGCGAAGCGGGTTTGCGGAAATCATCAAACACGCCCTAATCGCCAGTCCGATGCTGTGGGAAAAGCTATTGGCGATTTCAGATCTGACAACAGCTGAGTGGCCAGTCCTATTACCGGAAGCCTTGCAGGTAAAGATTGATGTTGTCCGGCAAGACCCGTTCGAGAAAGGGCTGCGAAAAATCCTAAACTTCGGCCATACGATTGGCCACGCTATAGAAAGTTATCTGCTAAACACGGCCGAACCAGCCCTGCATGGAGAAGCTATTGCAGCGGGGATAATTTGTGAAGTCTGGATTTCAGAAAAAAACGTAAACCTCGCTCCGGAGACAGCTTCCCGAATCAGGAGTCTGATCCACTCCTTTTACCCGGATTTAACCTGGCCGGAAAATCTGGAATCCGATTTACTGAATAGAATGAAACAGGACAAAAAAAATCGGGATCAACAGATTTTATTTGTCCTGCTCCGGGATATTGGTGCGCCGCTCTATGATCAGGTCACAGAGGCACCCGTAATAGAGGAAAGTCTGCGACAATATTTGTCAAATTAAGCGTGCTTACTCTTCTTCGTCTCCGGCTGTTTCAGTCAGATATCCTTTATCATTCAGATAACCAAACCATCTGATCACCTTTCTGATATCACTTGGATGTACCCGATCCGGATCATGGTCAGGCAGGATATCCATAAAATAATCTCTTAGCTCCTCCGATTTGACATTTTCGGCTGGCGGCGGATTATCAGCCAATTGATCCAGCATATTCTGGAACACTTTGGTTAATTCAGTAGCATCATCCATCGTAAATATTGAGATGGACTCCAGCGGAGTAAACTGGTGTTTACGAGAAGGAGCAAACTTGCGCTTCCCGGTTTCCAATTCTTCCACGATCAGGCCATTTGCCCGATTTCCAGCCATGCGATACAAACCGGGCATGCCGGAAACTGCGATCAGATTTTTCAGATCCATTTGTCTTAAATATAATAGGCCTTAATAAGAAAGTAATGTTTCCAATTGCTTCCGGAAGCGTTGCTCCGGAAGGAAGTCTTTTTCCAATGCCGCACTAAACGGAACCGGGGTGTCGAGGCTGGCCGAACGTACGACCGGAGCGTCCAGGTATTCAAATAAGTACTCCGCAATATAAGCAGAAAGTTCGCCACCCAAACCTCCAAAAAGTGTATCCTCATGAAGAATGAGCACCCGGCCGGTCTTTTTCACCGTTTCTTCGATGGCTTCATAATCCAGTGGTACCAGGGAACGAAGGTCCAGAATATCCAGGTCCAAATTTGCTTCTTTAGCCCATTTTTCGGCCCAGTGAACGCCCATTCCATAGGTTATAACGGAGGCATCGGTACCTCGACGTTCAAAACGAGCCTTGCCAATTGGTGTCGCATAATAATCTTCCGCTACCTGGCCGCTTAGGCTTCGGTATAATCCTTTGTGCTCAAAGTACATCACTGGATTCGGATCTTCCAGCGCAGCGATCAACAAGCCTTTTGCATCCGCCGGATTCGAAGGATAAACGACTTTCAGACCCGGAGTATGTGCAAACCAGGCTTCGTTGGTTTGAGAGTGGAAAGGCCCCGCGCCCACGCCACCGCCGCAAGGCATTCGCACAACTACATTTGGAGCGTGGCCCCAGCGGTAATGCAGTTTTGCAAAATTATTAACGATCTGGTTAAAACCAACGGACACAAAATCGCCGAATTGCATTTCCACCATAGAGGGATAGCCTTTTAAACTGAGTCCCAGGCCTATTCCTAATATAGCACTTTCACAAAGCGGGGTATTACGTACCCGACCTGCTCCAAATGCATCCATAAAGCCATCGGTGATCTTAAACACGCCACCATAATCTGCGATATCCTGTCCCATCAAAATCAGCTTGGGATTTTGCTCCATAGCCTGCCGTAAACCGGCAGAAAGCGCATCCACAAAACGCATTTCGCTTAGTTTCCCGGTTCCGTTTTCCGGAAGACTTTGGGTATAGGGTGCATACACATCATTAATTTCCCGGGCAATTGAGCCTTCTACTGCAGGCAATGCATACGCTTTTTCGAGATGGGTATTAATTTCCTCTTTGATTTCGGCCCGCATTGCTGCGACCAACTCATCTGTCAACAGCCCTTCCTGCATCAAAAATTCCTGATAATTGGCGATTGGATCCTTTGCAGCCCAATATTCCATCAGTTCGTGAGGCACATATTTGGTACCGGAAGCTTCTTCATGGCCACGCATTCGGAAGGTTCGGCATTCAATTAAAACAGGTCTTGGATTCTCCCGAATATCCGCCGCAAGGCGACTAAACGTTTGATAAACTTCCAGAATATTATTGCCATCAATGATGTGCGATTCCATGCCATAGCCCAGGCCACGATCGGCGAGATTTTCACAAACGTATTGTTCGGAGGTTGGGGTGGATAGGCCGTATCCATTGTTTTCGATCACAAAAAGAACAGGCAGGCTCCATACAGCCGCAACATTTAGTGCTTCGTGAAACTCTCCTTCGCTGGTTCCGCCTTCGCCTGTAAAGGCCAGCGCTACCCGATTATCAGCGGCTAATTTATGGGCTAGTGCCACTCCGGATGCCAGTGAAAGTTGGGGTCCAAGGTGCGAGATCATCCCAACAATATGAAAGTCGGGTGCACCAAAGTGGAAGGAGCGGTCGCGGCCTTTGGTAAATCCGTCTTCCTTGCCCTGCCACTGGGCAAATAAGCGATACAAGGGAATATCCCTGCTGGTAAAAACACCGAGATTTCGGTGCATGGTAAAGATCATTTCATCTTTGAGCAATGCCTCAGTAGTACCAACAGAAATAGCTTCCTGTCCGATTCCGGAGAACCACTTGCTTATTCGTCCCTGGCGAAGCAGGATCAACATCTTTTCCTCGATCAGGCGGGGGCGTAAAAGTTGGCGATACAAATGAAGCAATGTCTGCTCATTCAGCCCGTCCCGATTATACGCTATGCCCGTTAAATTTACCGGTGCCATATCTTTTGCCATCCGATCATTCGTTAATTTGGTTCTGCGATTATTGCATCGCCGCAAAGTTAGAATTAAATGTTTAATGCTGTGCTGTTGACCTTATATGTAGTCGCATGGATTAAACATTTGGCAGTCGTGTGAAGCCTTTCTATCTTTGGCAACAGGAAACCGAACTTATGACAGATAAAAGCCCCGAGCAGATTCGCAAGGAACGTATGCCGATCTATGAAAAGATTGTGCGTTATATGTGGATCGCATTGGGAGCTGCGCTTGTAGGCAGCATCCTGATTTTTTTAATTCTATCCTTCAGCGACCTGCCTGATACGCAGGAACTGGAAAACCCGCGTAGCGAACTGGCTACTGAAATCTACGCCTCCAACGGGGAGGTGCTCGGCCGGTTTTTTATTGAAAACCGGGTGCCGGTATCCTACAACGAGCTTTCGCCGGAGCTTATAAATGCCCTGATTGCTACTGAAGACGAACGTTATTTCAAACACAGCGGCATTGACCTCGAAGCCCTCGGCCGGGTTATATTTAAAACAGCCATCCTACGCCAAAAATCTTCCGGCGGCGGTAGTACGATTACGCAGCAATTAGCCAAATTGCTTTTTACCCGCACGCCTTCCTCCAATTTAGCTACCCGGATTATCCAGAAATTAAAAGAATGGATTATCGCGGTTCAGCTCGAACGAAAATATACCAAGGAGGAGATCATTGCCATGTACCTCAACAAGTTTGATTTCCTCTACGAAAGTGATGGCATTAAGGCTGCCGCCGAAATTTATTTTGGTAAATCGCAGGACACCCTTTTGGTAGAAGAAGCTGCCGTATTGGTAGGGATGCTGAAAAACCCATCGCTCTACAATCCCTTCTCCCATCCGGAAAACGCGCTGGGTCGCCGCGAGGTTGTACTCAAACAAATGGTAAACAATGACCTGTTGACTCAGGAGGTTTATGATTCGCTACGGCAGACACCCATTGATATGGGACGCTTTGTGCGCAAAACACACAACGATGGATTGGCACCTTATTTCAGGGGAGAACTCAGTAAAGAAGTATCACGTATTCTTCAAGGAGAAGATGCCCGGAAACCAGATGGCACAACCTATAATCTCTATCGGGATGGTTTGAAGATATATACATCCATAGACCCGGTAGTGCAAAAGCTCATGGAGGATGCTGCACGAACCCACATGGCAAAACTGCAGGAAACCTGGTATAAACATTGGGAAAACCGAGATCCCTGGACCTATGCCGACTCGGAAACCACCAAGGAGGAACTGGAATCCCGTCAGCGTAAGAAAACGCGGATGATCCGAAGCTCTGAGCGCTATGAAGCCATCAGCGAACGCTACCTTTCAAAAAGTAAAAAGAAACTACTCGAATCGGTGGAGGGCCTTCAACTCCGCGACGTTGACATAGACCGACTGATTTCAGCTCAGAAAGATGATCAATATCTGGCAACGCTTGTCAAACAGAATATGATCACGGATGATATGCGGAAAGAATATCAACGGGCACTTAAAGACTCGGCCTGGGTGGAGTTGAAAACCCAATTTGAGATCATGGCTCCAATTGTTGATTCTGTATTCAACAAACCGGTAAGCATGAAGGTATTCACGTATGAGAATGCCCAAATGGAAAAAGATACGGTGATGAGTCCGCTTGACTCTCTTATATACCACCACAACTTTCTACAGATTGGGTCGCTGGCAGTGGATCCGCATACAGGCCATGTAAAGGGCTGGGTTGGCGGCATCAACTATCGGTATTTCAAGTATGACCACATCAACTCTCGTCGCCAGGTGGGTTCGACTTTTAAACCTTTCGTTTACGCTACCGCCATTGCCAAGCAAGGTTTTTCGCCCTGCTTTCAGGTGTATGACCTGCCGCAAACGATCTTTCCCGGTGAGGGCAATTTTCAATTGCTCCAGGAATGGACTCCGGCGAATTCCGAGGGGGAATACTCAGGAGATCTGCTCACTTTAAAGGAAGGATTGGCTAAATCAAAAAATACTGTTTCTGTATTTCTCATGAAACAGCTGAGCGATACGGAACCTGTGCGCGACCTCGTACACAATATGGGGATTGACAAATACGCCAAATATCCGAACGGCCGATATGTGGTGCCTAAACAACCATCAATTTGTTTAGGAGCTACTGACCTTTCCGTTTTTGAAATGACGGGAGCCTATACCACTTTTGCCAATAATGGCATTTACACGCATCCTGTATTCATTACAAAAATTGAAGACCGCAATGGTCGGGTAATCTACACCGAAGATCATACCGAATTGCGTGCCCTTGATGAACGGGCAAATTATGTAATGGTTGAAATGCTCCGATATGCCGGCCGGCCTGGCCTTTGGGAGATTAAGAGTGATATGGGAGGCAAAACCGGAACGACCAACGATTATGTGGACGGCTGGTACATGGGCATTACGCCCAATCTGGTTGTAGGAACCTGGGTTGGAGGAGAAGATCGCTGGATTCGCTTTCGCAATATCACCTACGGACAGGGTGCCTATATGGCCAAACCCTTTTTCCGGGAATTCATGAAAGGACTGGAAGCCGCAGCCGAAGCAGGTGAAAGCGATTACAATACAGGCGCCCGTTTCTTCCTTCCGAGAGGAGACCTTGGAATTGAACTCAACTGTGACCTCTACCTCCCAGGTGGAGATGGAGAAGAAGGCCAGCCAAGCCCTGGTGGTTTCGGTCCCGGCGGATTTGGGGATGAAACCTTTGATACGCCGACAGACAGCACTAAAAAAAGACAGCCGCCCGGGGGAAATTAATCATAATCCCGACGACAAAAGACTACAGGTATTTAGTCGTCGGGATCACCACTACTTCAATTTCCATCTTTCTTTAATTTCTCCTGCGTTTTGGCTGCTTTGATAGAGTCTATCGCAGCCTGATCGGGAGCTGTATGCTTCGGAGCTTCCTGTATAGAATCTATCGTAATTCCTTTCATTTCCGGATCGGAAGCAACACCGTCTGAATTGCCCTGTTGACCTGATTTACAATCACTCATGCTCATCGAAAGAAAACCAATGCTAATGAATAATAACCATCTTCTCATGTTGAATAATTGTTTTATCAGCTTGCTGCACCAGCACAAAGTACGTACCTGCAGCTAAGGCATAACTATTGAAATTGATTCGATTCTGTCCAGCCTTAAACCTTCTTTCCAGCAAAAGCTTTACAACCTTTCCACTCACATCTACCACAAAAACTTCTAATTCTTTAGCCTCCGGAAGATCAAATTCGATGGATACTTCTGATCCATTAGATGGATTCGGAAAGATTTTAAATCCGTCGAGGCTATTCGCCGTTTCAACCGACGTTGCGCCAACAATGATATAACCAGCCTTGGTTTCTGAATTGTTTCCTGCTGCATTACTCACGACGAGCGATACATCATATACCCCGGCACTTGAATAGACTATTATTGGATCTTGCAAGTTGGATACATTCGGCGTTCCTCCTTGAAATGACCAGGTCCAGTTATCCGGGTTGTTTTGCGAAAGATCTTCAAAACTGACAATCCCAGCCACCGGAATATTCGTCTCGTCTGCTGTGAAATCAGCAATAGGCGCGATTACGGAAGGATTAACCGTTATGTACTGCGTTTTCGTCTCCGTATCGCTACCCGCACTGTTTGAAGTGGTCAGGCTCACATTATAAGTGCCCGGATTATTATAGGTTATACTCGGATTTTGACTACTTGAAGATCCCGGGCTTCCGCTTTGAAAATTCCAGTTCCATGCGGTTGGACTGTTTGTACTAAGGTCAGTAAAATTGACACTTTGACCTGCAGTAATAGTCGTTTGGTTTGCCGTAAAATTTGTTACAGGAGGTAAAATGTTAGGCAACACCGTTATATAAGCCGTTTTTAATTCCACGTCCGATCCCGCCGCATTACCTGCATTAAGCGAAACATTATAGACCCCAGCCGTATTATAGGTCACCGTGGGGTTTTGGCTACTAGAGCTTCCAGGGCTTCCTCCCTGAAAAGACCAGGACCAGGAGTTGGGGTTGTTTGTACTAAGGTCGCTATAGTTAATTGTCTGACCCGCATTGATGGTCGTTTGATTAGCTGTAAAATTAGCTACCGGAGGCTGGGTCGCCACACTATTGGAGATTTCAGCAATCCAGGAACTCAAAATATTGGAACCTCCACCATCTGAATTCTCTCCGTAACAACCCGAAATCCAAACTTCTACCGCACCGGTCAAATGTCGTCGGCTTATACCGCTATAATCGCCCCAACGCTCTGTGGATTCTGAATTAAAATCCACAAAAGAATCACCAGATCGGACATTAACAGAGGAGGACCAGTTGAAATCATCGTCAGCAGAAACAACTCTAAACTCCGGATAGATATCTGATCCGGTACGTAAAAATCCAATGACAACATCCTGGTCTGTTGCCGATGTCGTAAATGGGGCAATGGATGGAAAACAATATTCATAGCCTGATAAGCCGAAGGTAGAATTTGTGGCGGTAGCGTTATTCACATTTATCCGTCCGTAATAAATCCCGGTATAGTTACTAAATACTGCTGAGTTCATCACAAAATGAATAATACCGTTGGCATAAAAGCCTGAAAGTATCCGGCAGTCATTGGTACTCATAAAATCATTACTACCCAATTGCAGCCCATCCCCGGATACGGAATAACTACCGACCGACACGGAGCTCACTTCCAGGCTGGGGGCATCATTTATGGTACCTGTGGTAAAATAAACCATAACCGAAGAACCGCCACTAGCATCGCTGCTGATGAAGAAGATGCCCGGGGTAAGCCAGCCATCAAATCCATAAGAAATTGGCACTACCGTAAAATCCAACGACCCATTAGCATCACTAACGTTATACCAGTATAACCAATCAATATTTCCACCACTAAATCCATTTGCTTTTTCGACCTGGTAAATCAATACGTTGGTAAAATCATCGTCTGAATCAAATAAATTTCCGGAAACATAGAGCTCTGTTTCTGAAACGCCAATACTCGGAAAGTCGAACCAATTATTGCCGCTTTGAGGATCGCCATCAAAGGTGTAAAACCACCATGCATCATTTGGATCATTTGTTGAAGAAAAGGCCATAACAACCTTCGAAGTGGAGGGTGTATTCCCATTCAAAACGATTAGAACAAATTTATCTTCACTTGGATCATACACTACTTTAGGGTCGAAATAACCACCTGAAAGATTTAATACACTAAAGAAGCCGGACAAGGAACTCTGGAATGTGATTGCACCATTCTCCTCTGCGAAAAGCAGGCTGGAATTTGTCGCTGACACGATTTCTCCAGCATCAGAAATCGCTATTGAATTATCCGGTGGAGTCCATCCGTTGTAGGTATTCCCTTTAAACTCCGTAGCAACAACAGGCGTTTCCACGAATGTTTTAGCATGCAGTTCTGTAGTCGTTTTGTCTGTCTGATCAGTCAATTTTCCGGAGGTCTTTTGGAGTTTTTCCAACTCCATGACGTCAGCCGGGATCTCATTCCCATGGGGTTTACCCAAATACATCAGGTTTACATCCCAATCAGTAGACATATCTACTGTTTTGGGGTCCAGCATGGCACTTGGACTGATACTTTGAACAGCAGAGGCTGTTGCAGCTGGTTGAGATTGATTAACAAAAGAAGTTAGTGGCATTGTTGCCGGAATCCCTTGTCCGGACAGGATGGTAGTACCAAAAAGAAATACTAACCATAGGAAAATAGGTGTCTTGGTTCTCATAATGGGGTTTATAAATAAAAGGAAACAGCCTGATAGAAGCTATTTGTGACCTTTCAAATATATTCAAAATGAGTTCAAAACGGATATATTATCCAACATTTTAGAATAGAAAAATACCTCGTTTGTGCCTTCTAACTTAATTTAAGGCATTCAGTGCTTCCTGGGCCCGCTCAAAATTGGGTTCCAGGTTGAGTGTTTGCTGGTAATCAGTTTTTGCCGCTTCGATGTTTCCCATCATTTCTGAACTTACACCCCGATAGAAATAGGCAGCCGTAAAACCCGGGTTCATTTGTATGGCCAAATTGAATTCGTTATAGGCTTTCTGGATAGAATCCATATCCATGTACAACAATCCGGAATTGTAATAGGCATCCTCATAATGCGAATCAATACCAATAATTCGACGGTACAAGGCAAGCGATCCTGCTAAATCATTACGGTAGTTAGACAGATAAAACGCTTTGGCGTGAATAGCTTCGATATTGGTGGAATCCCGACGCAGGGCATTGTCGAAGAAACGCGCCGCAAAGGCAGGATTTTTATCCGACCAAAGTCGGCCTAAATTGACCCAGCCTTCAATAATGTCCGGATCATTTTCTACAGCCGATTGAAAGTTATTTATGGCCTTAGTCGTGTCACCCATATCCAATCGGATCAGGCCCCGCATAAAGAACATTTCTCCGTTTAGCGGCTGTAATTTTTCAATCTCATTGGTTGTAATTAAAGCGCCCTGATGCTGCCTTAGAATTAATTGAAACTCTGTCAATTTGAGCAGCGTAGGAATGTCTCCCGGAAATTTTACAGTTGCTTCCCGCAATACATTTAGTGCTAAGCGCGACTTGTAATAATCCAGATATACATCTGCCAGT
Source organism: Saprospiraceae bacterium (assembly GCA_020437105.1). Taxonomy (GTDB): domain Bacteria; phylum Bacteroidota; class Bacteroidia; order Chitinophagales; family Saprospiraceae; genus JAAEZH01. The sequence goes on along the minus strand of JAGQWR010000065.1, from coordinate 44,573 downwards.
ACATGGTAGAAAATGACCTGTCCGGAATCCAGCGAGATAGCTTTATTCAGATCGGTGATGGCCTCATCATAAGCCTCCTGCTCATAATAAACACCGGCACGTGTGGCATACAGGCTGGCATCATTTGGATTTTGTGCAATCTTTTCATTTATACCCTGAATGGATGGGTCAATAACTACTCCCCCGGTAGGGCTATCCGTAACTTGCGTGTCAGATCCGCAGGAAACAATTCCTAAAATTACCCCAAATAAGACCAAAAATCGCAGGAATGTTGTTGTATTCATAGCACGAAATTAACTTTTTTGCATCAGCCCGATGCAGGCACCAAACATGGCAGACATGACATTTTTATTCCGCAACAAAGGTAATGTAATAATAAAGCCGAGGAAGCTGATTCCGCTGATTAAAGCGGTCGGGCGTTTAACTTTTATAGTACTATTTCCTTTTCCTATATACTGTCAGGCTTGGGATGCTTATTTTCCATTGCAGGGACCGGGATCTGAATCCATCCGCATTTTTGAGCCAATTAGCTCAAACAGGATTTTTATCGGTGGTGTTTATGACGACCATTTCAGTCCGGGCGGTGAAAACCTCCCACTCAACGGATCCAAGGAGCTTTTTTTTGGAGAATGGGATGCAAACGGGCAAAACACCTGGATTGCCGCAGCCGGCAGTCCGGATATTGAAACACTGGACGCTGCAGTAGTGCGTGCTGACGGGACTTACATTCTGGGCGGACGATTTTTCGACAGCATTCAATTCGGTGCCGGCAGCATCACTTCCGACCTTGGGTCGGACGCTATTTTTCTGGCTTGTACTGATTCAGAAGGGGAGCTGTGCTGGTCTTTCGCCATTCAGGGTACAGCCTATAAGGCCCTCGGCGGCATTCAGGAAACTGAAACAGGCGACTTGCTGGTAGTCGGAGCATTCAATGGATTCCTGTATTTTGAAGATGTACCTACCCTGTCTTCCGGGAGTGGCACCAATTGTTTTGTTGCCCGCTTTACAGCGAATGGGCTTTTTGTCGAGGCTACCCAGTTTGAAAGCAGCCTGGATTCGGGACTGGAAGAATTGCTGATCACCGACGACGGACAAATGTATCTGGCTGGCTATTTTAATGACACCTTATATATAGGTACTGATAAACTGGTCGCAGAAACCCAGGACCAGGATTTATTTATCACCAAATTTAACCCCGAGAGTTTTACGCCCGTCTGGTCCCGGCATCTGGGTGCTCAATATGATGATCAGCTAGCCGGCATTTCCTGGTATGAAGACAAGCTCTACATCGGCGGCAGCTTTTTGGGCGTCTTAAACTTCAAGACCGGTACGCTGGATGATATTACGACGCCCGGATTTAACAACAATGGTTTTTTAGCGTCGCTTAGCTCCGAGGGCGTACCACTCAGTCTGGCAGGTTTTGGCGGACTGCAAGACGAAAACGTCAGTTGCTTCAATTTTAGCAGCGGGAAACCACTCTGGGCGGGATATTACACAGGCGACCCAAGTTTAGTAGGGCAAAATCTACCCACGGCTGCCGGCTTCAGCTTTTATGGCTTTGCCGGTTCCTGGAAGGACACAACCTGGCCCTGGGCCGTATCACTTACCACCGATGATCAGGCATTTATAGAGCAGATCGCCTCCGACGAACTCGGCCAGGTATGGGTAAGCGGATTTTACAAAAGCAATGTCTTCTTTGATGGTGTGGAAGAAACCAGCGGCGGATTTTCAGATGCGTTCTTTGGCCGCCTCAACCCGCTGTTTACGCCTGTCTCGGAAGTTATTAACCCCGAATCAATAATCCTTTACCCAAATCCGACAAGCGCTTGGCTGTACTTGGATTCCTGCTGCCCATTGGAGGAAATACGGATTATAGACCAATGGGGCAGGAATTGCTCCATTCAGGTCAAAGGCCAGACGATAAATCTGGAAGATCTCCCTGATGGAGTATATTACATCCAGATCAAAACACAGGGGGCTTTACAATGGCACCGAATTATTAAACACTAAGATCGTAGTCTCTTAATGCCTGATTGAGGCTTGTTTTCTTGTTGGTACTTTCTTTACGCTCTCCAATTATGAGCGCGCAGGAAACCTGATAATCTCCGGCTGGGAAAGACTTATTATAGGAACCCGGAATCACAACAGATCGGGCAGGTACCCGCCCCTTAAAAGTCACCGGCTCCGAACCCGTCACATCAATGATATGGGTGGATTGTGTGAGCACTACATTCGCGGCAAGCACTGCCTCTCGCTCTACCCGAACCCCCTCTACCACAATGCAGCGGGAACCAATAAAACAATCGTCTTCTATGATGGTCGGACTCGCCTGAAGTGGTTCGAGTACGCCTCCAATTCCGACACCGCCGCTTAAGTGTACATTGCGGCCAATCTGTGCGCAGGAGCCTACTGTCGCCCAGGTATCAACCATTGTGCCGCTTCCGACCCATGCCCCGATATTGACATAGCTGGGCATCATGATCACTCCTTTTTCCAGGAAACTGCCATGGCGGGCAATGGCATGGGGTACCACACGCACTTCCTGAGCAGCGAAATCTGATTTTAAAGGAATTTTATCGTGAAACTCAAACGGTCCGACAGAAATGGTTTCCATTTGCTGAATGGGGAAATATAAAACGACTCCCTTTTTCACCCACTGATGTACCTCCCAGCCCCCGGCTCCATCCGGACTGGCTACACGCAGTTTTCCTTTATCCAGCAGCTCGATGACATCCCGGATTGCTTTTTGGGTATCTGCTTGTTCGAGTAAGCTCCGGTCTTCCCAGGCAGCTTCTATGATTTCTTTTAGTCCTTGCATGATTATGAGTTATGATTGGAAGTAGCTGCCAAGGCGGCGGCCTTCAGGTTCCCGCAAAAATAGCTTTTCTTGGATCAAATTAGGGCAATTTCCTACCTTTAGCCTGGGTCTAATTCAGCTAACATGTACAACAGTGCCATTCAAAAAGCCTTTTTCGAGCAATCGAAAACCATCCTGGAAAATGACTATTTCCCCGAAAGGGAAGCAGCCGAATCCTATATTCGGGATCTGCACGATGTGATCATTTACCACGAGTGGCGATACTATGTGCAAAACGACCCAATCATAAGTGATTTTGAGTATGATCAACTCTTCAAAAAACTCGAAGCGCTGGAGGCCAGGTTTCCGGAATTCATCACTCCGGATTCGCCGACCCAACGTGTATCTGCCGACCTGACCGAAGACCTTCCTGCTGTGGAGCACATGATTCCCATGCTCTCCCTGGCTAATTCGTATAATGCAGAAGATCTGAAAGACTTTGATGAGCAGATCAAAAAGCTTTGCCTGCTGGATACCGAGGCAGACATTGAGTATGTGGTCGAACCAAAATTTGACGGGGGTACCGTGGTGTTGCTCTATGAAGATGACAGGCTGGTTAGAGCTGCTACCAGAGGAAATGGGGTGATGGGCGAAGAAATGACCAACAATGCCCGTGTCATGAAATCCATTCCGATAAAAGCCGCATTTCTGGATAAAGGCATTCAAAAAGCGGAGTTACGCGGAGAAGTGCTTATCCGAAAGGATATTTTTAAAAAGATCAATGCTAACCGTGAAAAAGAGGGGCTTCCGGTATTTGCGAATCCCCGGAATGCTGCAACGGGCGGCCTCCGGATGAAAGACCCAAAAGAAGCCGCTCAAAGAGGCCTGGAAGCTTTTGTATATCAACTTGGATATGCAGTAAATGCCGAGGGAGCCGATCAATTAGCTCAATTTCCGACACACCACGATAGTATCGAATTCCTGGGGCAGGTCGGGTTTAAGATTCCTAAAAAGGAAACAGGTCTGTGCAAAAACATAGAGGAGGTCATACGTTTTTGTCTGGAATGGCAGGAAAAGCGTGAAAATTATCCCTACGAAATTGATGGCATGGTGGTCAAGGTAAACAGCCGCGAGCTCCAGGAAAAAGCGGGATCAACCAGCCACCATCCGCGTTGGGCGATTGCCTTTAAATTTAAAGCTAAACAGGCTACTTCCAAGCTGGTTCAGGTTGAATATCAGGTTGGCAAGGTGGGTTCCATCACCCCGGTTGCCAAAATCGAGCCTGTGCAACTAGCCGGGGTTACGGTTTCCAGCATTTCCTTACATAATGCCGATTTTATCCAGAGCAAAGACCTTCGACTGGGCGACACTGTATTAGTTGAGCGTGCCGGAGATGTGATTCCATACATTGTTAAAGCGATGGAGGAACTGCGCGACGGTAGCGAAGTACCGATCGAATTCCCCAAAACATGCCCCATTAATCAAACCGGGGAGGAGGTTGCGCTGGTCCGGGAAGAAGGGGAAGCAGCCTGGAGATGCCCTAAATGCGTCTGTGGAGCGCAAGATTTACAGCGCATCATTTTCCATGTATCCAAGTCGGCTATGGATATTGACGGATTTGGGCAATCGATCGTAGAGCGCTTTTTTGATCTGGGTTGGCTTAGAAATCCGGCAGATGTGTATCGCCTCGATTATGATGCCATCCGGGAGCTCGAAGGTTTTGGCGACAAATCTGTTGAGAAGTTGGAAAAGGCGATTGACAAAGCAAAAGCAAATCCGATTTATCGGCTCTTGCACAGTTTGAGTATTCACCACCTCGGAAAAAAAGTCTCTCAACTGATCGCTGCTGAAATTGGCCATGTGTTAGACCTCCGAAACTGGACAGTAGCGGATTTTACGAATATCAAAGATGTAGGCCCGGTCGTTGCGCAGAATGTCATCGACTGGTTCTCCCTTTCGGGGAATGTTCAGATGCTCGAAGAAATGGAATCCCTGGGCGTAAATCTTACACAAACGGCAGACGATAAACCAAAAGCAGAAGTAACCGAAGGGCCTTTTGTCGGAAAGACAATACTCTTTACCGGTAGTCTCCAAAATATGGGGCGCAAAGAAGCACAGGAAAAAGCCACCGCCGCTGGTGCACGCAATGTCAGCGCCATAAGTGCCAAACTCGATATATTGGTTGTAGGTGAAAATGCCGGATCCAAATTAAAGAAGGCTCAAGCACTGGGAAGTGTCCAAATAATGACCGAAGACGAATTCCTCGAACGGCTCCAAAATGGTTAAGCGGTTAAATTTTGTTTACAACCGGTTCATTTTCAACAACAAATGGCGTTTTTTCTTAATGCGATAAATACCTGAAAAGGGGTACTAAATATCCTTAAAGTGAAGGTATTTTTGTCATGGCGTTTAGGATTACCCCCCTAAACCAAAACGCTCTAGTATTATCCCAAGGAGAATTAAAGGACTCCCCATTCCAGACCTACCTAATCTTGAAATAGCTATATGCTATGCAAGACGGGTATTACCAATTGCGAAGGACACGCTTTGAAGAAACGGACTGGATATGAAACCGATGTTTACCCCATTGTTGTTTATTGGCTTTTCCTGGTTTTGGATACTCCCTGAACCGGAACAGTTTTCATTTGTACATGCTACGAATACCATAGCCTGTAATGATAGTATCTATGTGAGCATGGACGCTAACTGTCAAGCCCTATTGCATCCTGACGACCTCGTTGAGGGGTTTGTCGGAGACCCTGCAGATTATTCCATTTTAATACATTCCGGGCCAAATTTAGTGCCAAATCCTATTCCGGCAGATTACTTGTGGGAAACCCTGGTCGCTACAGTAACCTTTGATCCAACCGGAAATTCCTGTTGGAGCTTTGTGCTCCCTCAAGATAAAACCGGCCCTGTTATCAATTGCCCCGCAGATACCATTACGATAAACTGTTGGGTGGCATTAGACCAGGTTCCCGCACCAGAGGCCTATGACAATTGTAGTACAGCAACCCTAAGCCTCGTCAATACGATGCTCATTGATACTGATATTTGCGATAACAATGAGGTACTGAGTGTAAAACGCTGGATCGCCTTTGATGATGCCGACAATCAGTCTGGCACCTCCTGCGATCAATACATCCGACAGGTTCGACCAACCAACATAGATTTCCCAAATGATATTATTTGGAGTTGTACTCAATATGCAGACCATCCGCAACTCATTTATCCGACGCCACTTGCTCCGGATATCGCACAACTAGAAGATGGAATAGAAGTTATTGATGCGACCGGAGTTCAAGATTCCCAGGTACTTTCTACTTCAGGTTCTGGAAATCCCGGACCATTGGGGGTGCAAAGTTGCTTTTATAACATTAGTCATTCGGATCAGATCATACAGAATTGTGGCAGTAATTTTGACATCATCCGTACTTGGACAATACTGGACTGGTGTACCAATGATGTGATAACAAGTAACAATGAGGGCGAGGATAAAGTGCAAACGATAAAGATTATGGACGTGAGCCCGCCAGAGATTATAAGTCAGTCCAGTCTCCCCATCCCGGTTGATTCTTCTACTGCTTGCTTTTCTCTGGCGGCTCTTCCTATTCCGACCGTCCTGGAAGATTGCAGTTCTTATTTTCTACAAATTTTCACTCCTTCCGGCGAAGCTGATTACGTAAATGGGCAGGATGCAAGTGGCGGCGCAACAATACCCGCTCCAGGCCTGGCACCGGGCAACCATACGATTACTTATGTGGCGACCAATGCATGTGGTCTGAGCTCGGAAGTTAATTTGGATATTATTGTCTATGATCCAATTGCACCAGTAGCCTTGTGTGATGTGATCACCGAGATCAATCTGGACTCAGATGGGTCTGCAGTCGCTGTTGCTGAAGTTTTTAATGATGGCAGTTATGATAATTGTTGCCTGGATGAATTTCAGGTTCGCCGAATGGTCGATAATTGTAATCAGGCTAATTTACAACTTGGGCCCAGTGTCAGTTTTTGTTGTGAAGATGTCGGTACTGGCCCGATTCAGATCGTATTTCGAACCTGGGATTGTTATGAGAACTATAATGAATGTATGGTTCAGGTCTCCGTGCACGACAAGCTTCCCCCTTCGCTGGATACCTGTCCATTAGGACTGACCATTACCTGCGATATTTGGGATTCACAACTACAGCTACCGCTTAGCTTAAATGACTACTCCATATTGGATCAATTTGGCACAGCATCTTTCCATGATAATTGTTCGCTCACTGTCAGTCAATCTGTCAATTATCAGGTCAATGTTTGTGGTTATGGCCAAATCAGCCGAACCTGGACAGCGCAGGACGACGCCGGGAATACGCCGGCCTTTTGTAATCAAATCATCCAGGTAAACCACGTATCTGAATGGGGGGTAAGCTTTCCACCTGACCAAATAGGACAATGCACCGATTCGGAACTCCCTGATTTTGGTGAGCCGGTCATTTTCCAGGAAGATTGCGAATTAATTGGGATTTCCTATGAAGATCAACTGTTTAATATTGTTCCGGATGCCTGTTATAAAATCATCCGTACCTGGACCGCCATCAATTGGTGCATCTTTGAAAATTACGGTACCGACGCCTTTGTAGAATATTCCGAACTGGAAGCAGGAGTCGATTTTGATCAGGATGGCGACCAAGACAACCAAACCTTTTTTGACGGCATCAACACGGGCACGGAACCGGACGGGTATATCGTGTTTAAGCAAATTATCAAAGTGGTGGATACGGAGGCTCCTGAGTTGAGCATAGAAGATCAATTCTTCTGCATTACCGGCACAGACTGTGGTATTGACATTGCGCTTCCTGGTCCGGACGTACTGGATTGCAGCCTGGAGTATGACATCAATTATTTTACTGATATACCAAATGACCTGGGTGGCGGTTCTTTTGAGGAGGTAACACCTGGCAATTATACCGTTTTATATGAGGTTTGGGATGCTTGTGGCAATGTAAACTATATTGAACAGGCTGTAGAAGTCGTTGATTGCAAACTCCCCACACCTGTCTGTTTGAATACTATTTCTGTTACCATCATGCAGAACGGAGAGATTGTCATCCCGGCAGAAATCTTCGACGCTGGCAGTTATGATAATTGTGAAGGTCCGCTTTATTTTTCTTATTCAGCCAATGTTTCCGACTCCTTGCTTTGGCTCAATTGCGACTATTTAGGTCAAATTAATATCGAAATTTGGGTAACTGACCAATATGGAAACCAGGATTTTTGCGAGACTTATTTTTTCCTCTATGACAATGCCGGGAATAGCTGTGTTGCCCAACCGATTGTTGCAGGCCTGGTTTATACATCCTCCGATCTAGCCATGCCTATGGCCGATATTTTGGTCAATACTACCCTTGCAACAGGAACAGATGTAGATGGGTATTATGCCATGAGTCTGGATTTTGGGCAGGATTATTCTGTTTCTCCGCTGTTTGAGGACGACCCTTTAAACGGGGTAACCACTTTTGATCAGGTATTGATCAGCAAGCACATCCTGGGGATTCAACCCATTCAGGATCCATACCAACACATAGCGGCAGATGCAAACGGCTCCGGCACTGTCACAACTTCGGATATTGTGGAATTGCGCAAACTCATTTTAGGGCTTTCTACCGGCTTTCCAAATTTGGAATCCTGGCGGTTTATTGACGCTTATTATGTTTTCCCAAATCCTTTAAATCCGTGGGAGGAGCCGTTTCCGGAGGTGCTCAATTTCAATAACCTGTCGGAAGATGTACTGGATGCTGATTTTATCGGCATCAAAGTAGGCGACGTCAATAGTTCTGCAACGCTGTAAATACCAAACACCTTTTTAATCTTTCCAGACGATTTGGTATTTCCGGCGTAGGAGTTCTTCGTTGGCAGGCACGGCCGCATATCCTGTTGTTGCGATCAGGAAAAGATAAAGGTCCTGGTTTACATCTGCTATTTCAACAATTTTATCGCTATCCAAAAAATGCAGACGCTGAACCACGCGGTACCCTTCAAAGCCTTTTTTGGTGGGTGTCAATACATTAAACCTATGGGTTTTAACACCAGGATCATAGCCCAGAAAACTAAATCCTTCTGAATCTATATAGAGGAGTTTTTTCTCATTAAACTCATATTCTGCATAGGTTTGAAATTGGATAAATTCTAATTCCGGAACCGCCTGCGATTTTCCGAGACTATAATAAGAGGGTACTGTTGATGTATTTAAATAGACCCCATCAGCATTTTTGACCCGCAAGCGAATCGAAAATGGGGTTTTTTCAAGGGTAAATACCCCTTTTTTAGGTATAACTTCCACACCATCCTGAAAAATGGCCAGACGCACCCTGGCCTTTTGGGCTACGGCTGACGGTGCAGCAATAAATAATGCAGCAGATAACACTAAAAACGAAAAAAAATAACTTCGCATAAATTCTGTTTTTTTTTGCAAAAATAATGCATCTCGAGAAAAATTAAACCCCAGTAAATCTACCCGAAATACGGATAAAAAAAATGGTAGCTAAATTAAGCGTATCTTTATAGTAATATTTAATACTTAATATTTTATAATGAGTGAAGGAACAGTAAAATTTTTCAATGTTGCCAAAGGATTTGGATTTATCACACCAGACGATGGAAGCAAAGATGTTTTTGTACACAAAAATGATCTGAAGGATGAAATTACCGAAGGTGATAAAGTAAGCTATGATGTGGAGGAAGGGCAGAAAGGATTGAATGCAATTAAGGTAAAAGTTATTTAAGGATAACTTTTTAATATTTCATACAACAGAAAAGAGGCTACCTCAAAAAGGCAGCCTCTTTTTTTATGTCCCACTTAAAAATGGAAACACTGCATCGATTTATCGTTGAAGAACGATGCGTTCTGATTTTACGGCATTCTCTTTGCGGAATTGTACCAGGTAAACGCCTGAAGTCAAGTGACTGATATCGATTACCTGTACCCCGTTTTGGGCTTGCTGCCGACTAATTTCCCGGCCATAGAGATCTACAATAGATATATAGTCTTCTTTCTGCAGGTCATCTGTTTCCAGTTTAACAGTAAATTGACCGTTGGTTGGATTTGGATAAACTGCCCAGGCTCTCAGATTTTCAATTTCCTGGACAGCTGTATTGACATTGACTGTTACATTGGCCGTACAGCTGGAGGTATATCCCAATATATCTGTTGCAGAAAGAGTCACTGTGTTTACGCCCACATTCGAGGCATCGAAAAATGATTGAGAAAGATCAAAATAGTCGATTCCACAATCATCATAGCTGCCATCATCAATATCAGTAGCAAAAATCTCTATACTCTCGCCTTGATTCAAGTCAAACGTCAGATCATTGCAAAACATAACCGGGCCATCTGTATCCGTATTGCTAATGACCACCTGCTCTGTCAATAAATTGCCACAGGCATCTGTTACAGACACGGTATAAGTACCTTCGCCTAAGCCGGATGCTGAAGAAGAAGTACTTCCACTTGACCAATTATAGGTGTATGGAGGGATACCACCTGTCACGGAGATAGAAGCCGAGCCATTGTTATTGACACATTCAGTTGGCGATTCACTAACAGCTGAAGTACTCAGTGTGCCCACAGGGGAGGTAGTCACCTCCAAACCAAAGCGACCAACATACTCATCATAGCCTTCGACCATGATTTTATAGGTACCGGCGCAAAGCACCATCTCAATTACAGAAGTCGAACCCGTACCACCATCGTCATTATAAGCAATTTGCTGATTACCAGAATTGTATAGCCTTAGAAAAGTATCAAAATTTGTATCCCCATTGTCGGTAGAGACCACTACGTTGGCAGCAGAAGCTAAATAAAAGGAATAAAAAACATCCGGACTGTCATCTTCTTCTGTGTTTGTGTATCCTACAGAAAAGCCGCCAAGTGAGTTGGCTGGTTGCGGATAATTGGAGTTGGCATGGTAGGCCGAGGTATTGTTGCTTAAAGTCGGAAAATTTAAGGTTGAATTAATGTTATCCCCAGCATAATAGCGCCAGATCGTTTTAATCTCTAAGTCAAAGTTTGGAGAATTTGAAAAAATCCAGGTACTGTTTCCGCTTCCCCAATTATAGCCCCACTCACCCGGGTAAGACTGGTCTGTTATTACGCCACTCTGATCAAGTGCAGCGTAGTCCTGCCAGGCAAAATCATCGTTATCGTACCAGTTACAGACATCGCTATTGTCACTTTCGTAGGCCAGCATATAAAAATTAAGATAGGTTCCAAAGCCGGCATAGCTGGTTGCTCCGAAGAGGTTGTCACTATCGTTATTGTAACAAGGGGCATCGCATGACCAACTTTCACAAACTTCCCCATAAACCCAGCCTGATGAGCTGGAATACATTTCAACACGCATAACTTCCTCATCCTGGCCAGAGAAAATGTCATCGCCATCTGCATTCGACCAATACCGAACAGATTGTGCTTCAAAGTTAATTTCGGAATTTGTGATTTGGGCATTTACCTGTCCTATTGTCAGGGCAAAAATAAAGCAGGTTAGTAGGTGTACTCGTTTCATGTCTTTAAGTTTAGTGAGATTTATAAACTAATTCTTTGTTGATCCAAAGGTAGGGTGGATGCACAGGGGCCATACCCACATTTTGATGTGGGCGGGTAGGCAGGCGCTTTCGCGGAAAGCTAAAAAGGACTTATTTTAGAAGATGTAACTGGCAAATTCTTCAAGCTTTCAGAAAAGGAAGTCTTTCAAATTGCTTGTCTGAAAAAAAAATGAAACCTTACGACTGGTCAATCTTTAACTATCAATGGCAGCTGATTCCATAAGTCTCAATAAATACATTAGTAGCACAGGCATCTGTTCCCGCCGGGAAGCAGACAAATGGATTGAAGCTGGCCGGGTGACCATTAATGATCAGGTGGCTCAAAAAGGGAACCGTGTTTTTGAGCAGGATCAGGTATGTATCGATGGCATACCTTTAAAAGATAAACCAAAATTGGTTTATATCGCGCTGAACAAACCACCTGGAATTACCTGCACCACAGACCTGGAAGACAAAGACAACATCATTGATTTTGTTGGCCACCCAGAGCGGATTTTCCCGATTGGTCGCTTAGACAAACCCTCTACCGGTTTGATTTTCCTCACCAATGACGGCGATATTGTCAATGAAATTCTACGGGTTGAAAACCACCACGAAAAAGAATATGTGGTCAAAGTCGATCGCCCTATCACTCCGAAGTTCATCTACAGCATGAGTAATGGAATTCCTATTCTGGATACTGTAACCAATCGTTGCGTCGTGCGGATGGAATCCCGGTTTGTATTCAGCATCATCCTCACCCAGGGCCTAAATCGACAAATCCGGCGTATGTGTGAATTCCTGGATTACAAAGTGGTTTCGCTGAAACGTGTGCGTATTATGAATGTACATTTAGCCAACTTAAAGGAAGGAAAGTGGCGTAATTTGACGGCGGAAGAATTAAGTACTTTAAAAGATAATTTAAAGAAAAACTAAGTTTTGCACAACAAAGCGTCCTTTATTCCTTTAAGTAGCTGGATGCTCGCTTGCTAGCGCATTTTTAACCACTCTTAGTCGTAAAAAGTAACTACTTAAGACACATTCTCTGTAAAGTGAAACTTGAAAATCATTTTATTTTACAGCGGAATGGTTAACTTTAGCATTTAAGACCTTGTAAAGCAATATTTGGCTGGCTAAAATTAGGTCTTCCACCCCATCACCACAATTACTTCGGTACTTGCCTGGCTAGTTTCCCCAAGACTATTCGGATTCGTCGTTTTACACATTTATGCTTACTTGTGGCCAACATTACATCATTTGGCAGCTTCATTTTTGCAAGCTGAAAAGAAAATTTATGAGTGTACCCGTAGTTAAATTTAACAAACTCGACCGTCCGGAATTCTTCCGGGTTTTACACGGTAGAGTAAACAAGTATTTCCAAGACAAAGATTTGTCCAAACACGCTAACTCCAGCATGGTTGTTAAAACCGTTTTTATGCTGTGTTTATATGCTATTCCTCTGGTCTTAATGATTACAGGTGTGGTTACTACCTTTTGGTTCATGATGCTTATGTGGTTTATCATGGGATTTGGTATGTCGGGAATCGGATTATCCGTAATGCACGACGCCAACCACGGTTCCTATTCAAGCAATGTTTATGTAAATCGTGGATTGGGTTATGTACTTAACCTCATTGGTGGTTATCATATTAACTGGAAGATACAGCACAATGTATTGCACCATTCCTTTACCAATGTGCATGGTTTTGATGAGGATATTGAAAAGGGCGTTATGCGCTTTTCACCGGATCAGGAGCGGAAACCTATCTTTCGGTACCAGGTTTATTATGCACCCATTTTATATGGATTACTGACTATCTTTTGGTTGGTTGCAAAGGATTTTATTCAACTGTTCCGATATAATAAAAAGGAGTTACTGGAAGGTCAAAATCAGACATTTCGGGAAGCCTTGACATATATTATCATCAATAAAACCTGGTATATCGCTATTACGCTGATTCTGCCAATCCTGGTCTTGGATTTACCATGGTGGCAAGTACTTCTTGGGTTTTTGATGATGCAATTTATCTCCGGATTGATTCTGGCGCTGATATTTCAACCTGCCCATGTTTTGGAAGAAACTAATTTTTTCAAACCTGATGAAAATGGAAGCGTAGAAAACAATTGGGCAATCCATCAAATGCACACAACGGCTAATTTTGCCAATGACAGTGTTGTCTTCTCCTGGTTCATTGGTGGCTTAAACCACCAAATTGAGCACCACCTTTTTCCGAATATCTGCCATGTGCATTATAAAGAACTATCGCACATAGTAAAAGCAACAGCCGAAGAATACGAAGTGCCATATTATCAGCACAAAACCTTTTTCGGTGCCCTAAAAAGCCACTTTACTTTGCTCAACAAATTGGGTACAGGAAAGTATGATCTTGAATTGGCTAAAGCCTCCTGATCCTTTTAAAATTATGGGTAAGCCCGGTCAGGTAAATTGTTTACCTGCCGGCATTCTACAAAGGGAGTACCGGCCGTCTCTCCCTTTTGTACTTTATCCCGCAAATTCAAACAATTCCTCTACCTTTGCGGCCATTATACTTTACACAACAATATGACTTTCAAAGATTTAGGAATTATTGAGCCTATCCTGAAGGCACTTCAGGTCAAGGGTTACACACATCCCACCCCCATTCAAGAGCAATCCATACCTATTCTATTAGATAAAAAAGATTTGCTTGGCTGTGCTCAGACGGGCACAGGCAAAACTGCAGCGTTTGCCATCCCGATCATCCAACACCTCTATTTAGATTCCGGAAGAAAGCCTGGTAATCGCAAGATTCGGGCATTAATTATCACCCCAACCAGAGAATTAGCTATCCAGATTGCTGACAGCTTTACGGATTATGGCAAATTTGCCGGATTGAAAAACACGGTCATTTTCGGAGGTGTTAAACAGGGATCCCAGACACAGGAATTACGTCGGGGAGTAGATATACTTGTTGCTACACCAGGCCGGTTGCTCGACCTGATGGACCAGGGCTTTATCAGCTTAAAAGACGTGGAGTATTTTGTATTGGATGAGGCTGATCACATGTTGGACATGGGCTTTATACACGACATACGAAAAGTGATTACCAAATTACCCACAAATCGGCAATCACTGTTTTTTTCGGCAACTATGCCACCTGATATTGTAGCCCTTTCGCGCAAGATTCTGGGTACCCCGGAAAAAGTAACCGTAAGACCAGAGCAGGCAACAGCGGATAGAGTGGATCAGGCCGTTTATTTCGTCAGCAAGAAAAACAAACCTGATCTATTGATCCACTTGTTGAAAACACAAGAAGAAGGATCAACCCTCGTTTTCTCCAGAACAAAACACGGCGCAGACAAAATTGTCAAAGTGCTTAACAAAGCAGGTATTCACGCGGCAGCTATTCACGGCAACAAGTCTCAAAATGCGCGTCAACGTGTGTTAACAAGCTTTAAAAATGGAGAGACGAATGTCTTAATAGCAACGGATATAGCTGCCCGGGGTATTGACGTCAGTGAATTATCCTATGTGGTTAATTTCAATCTCCCAAACATCCCGGAAACCTACGTACACCGTATTGGCCGTACCGGACGAGCAAAAGCCAGTGGTATTGCACTTTCCTTTTGCGACCAGGAGGAGAAGGCTTTTTTGCGGGACATCCAAAAGTTAATCGGACAGACCCTGCCGGTAGTATCCGACCATCCGTTCCCGGATGATGGAAAAACCGCTTCTGAGCCTAACTCAAACAAACAGCCACAATCACGGAATGGCGGTAACAACAGAGGAGGGGGAAATAGCAATAACAACACAAGAACGCGCACCTATTCTCGGGGACGTCGGTAGATTAGCAAAAAGCCCGTACGGTATTTTTAAACAACTTTCTTCTCAGAGCAATCCGGGTTTAGGATTAAATGCCAAAGGTTTTAACTTTGCAAGCACTAACCAGTAAAAATAAACGTGCATGAGTTTATTCAATATCCGTCTTGAAGTAATGCAAACCATTGAGAAATCAATGGGTGAATTGCTTACAAAATACTTAAAGCCTATTGAAGAAAATTGGCAACCGGCTGATTTGCTTCCAGATTCGGGAAAGCCCACTTTTTTTGAAGAAGTAGAAGAAATTCAGGGATTAGCCAAGGAAATGGACTATGACCTTTTTGCTGTATTAATCGGAGATACAATTACGGAAGAAGCCTTACCTACTTATGAGTCCTGGCTAATGACTGTAGAAGGTGTTGATCAGGAAGGTGGTAATGGTTGGTCTAAATGGGTGAGAGCCTGGACCGCCGAAGAGAATCGCCATGGCGACCTGCTTAACAAATACCTGTATCTAACAGGTAGAGTAAACATGCGGGAATTGGAAGTCTCTACCCAATATTTATTAAATGATGGATTTGACATAGGTACCGGGCGCGATCCCTACCGAAACTTTATCTATACCAGTTTTCAAGAGTTGGCTACTAATATTTCACACCGCCGGGTGGCTACACAGGCCAAAAAATCCGGTAATAGCCTTTTGGCGAAAATGTGCGGCGTTATTGCTGCTGATGAAGCCCGGCATGCGACTGCTTATATAGATTTCGTCAAAAGAATCTTTAAGTTGGATCCGAGTGAAGTCATGTTGGCCTTGGAAGATATGATGAAGAAGAAAATTGTGATGCCTGCACACTTCCTGAGAGAAACCGGTGGAAAAATCGGAGAGTTGTTTTCCCATTTTTCCGATGCAGCTCAACGGATGAATGTTTATACCTCACAAGATTACATCGACATCCTGAATGACCTCCTGAAAAAATGGGACATTGACAAGGTTACAGGCTTAAACGACATGGCCGAACAAGCCCGGGATTATTTGATGGCTTTGCCTGGCAGATTACAACGCGTTTCAGAACGAACTCGGATTCCTGAGAAGCAATATGAGTTTAAATGGATTGCCGGGTAAGCTAATTTTTCTTTTTTGCTTATGCGAAAACGGATTTATCAAATACTAAGCATATCACAGAAACCCGGTGATTTAAGTTGGTGGGTGGATATGTTTTTAATTGTATTGATCTCTCTCAACGTTGCGGCAATCGTAATGGAATCTGTAGAGCCTATCCGGCTGAAGTATTCGGCCGGATTTAAAGCCTTTGAAACCTTTTCGGTTATTTTATTTACAATTGAATATGTGCTTCGACTTTGGGCTGCTAATGAAGATGCCCGCTATAGCAAACCTATTCTTGGCAATCTCCGTTTTGCATTAACCCCTTTGGCTATAATTGATCTCTTAGCCATCTTACCTTTTTATCTTCCGATGATCGGAATTGATCTGATGTTTTTGCGGATCATGCGCCTATTCAGATTGTTTCGCTTATTTAAAATTGCGAGATACATCAAGGCCTTAAACATCATGAATCAGGTGGTAAAAGAAAAACGGGCAGAACTGCTTGTTGCTATTATCCTGACCTTTTTCATGTTGCTGCTAACCTCTACGCTTATGTATTATGTAGAGCATGAAGCGCAGCCAGATCGATTTTCTAGTATTCCGGAAACTATGTGGTGGGGTATTGCCACCCTGACTACTGTGGGATACGGGGACATTTACCCGATTACCGCTCTTGGGAAATTACTGGGAGGAGCTATTGCAATTTTAGGAATTGGTTTATTTGCCCTCCCTACCGGAATTCTCGCTTCCGGATTTTCAGAGCACCTGGGTTCCGACAAAGCCTCTCCCACTACTTGTCCGCATTGTGGGAAAGCCTTTGTCGAAAAATAGGATACATCTATTTTTGGGGTGCTATTTTATCTACGTCGCGGCCTGGTTGCAATACTTTAGCGACCTGCTGAACCATCAGTTCCTCTTCTAATTTAAAGGATTTACTTACCCGAAGATCGGCGCTGGAAGCTCCAATTTGAATACTGTAAGTGCCTTTTTCTGCAATCCAGGCAGACCGCTCACTTTCAAAAGAAGCTAACTCGCGGGCCGATAAGGTAAATGTGAGCATTTGCTTTTCTCCCGGTTGAAGCAAACCTGTTTTCGCAAATCCTTTAAGTTCCAGGCTGGGTTTATCCAGGTAGGTCGCCGGAGCAGACAGATACAATTGCACCACCTCTTTTCCGGCTACTTTGCCCGTGTTTGTCACCTCTACTGTGATAGTCATCTCTCCCTCAAACTGAGACTCACTAAGTATCAGATTGTCATAAGAAAACGTGGTGTAGGAAAGTCCGAATCCAAACGGATACGCAACCGGCACCCGGAAGGAACTAAAATATCGGTAACCTACATATATCCCTTCCTCATAGATCACTTCCGAATCTTTTCCCTTGTTTAAGAATCCCATCATCTGTGTTTCCGCGCCTGGCAATTCTCTTCCCGGAAAGTTATCAGCACTGGGTGTATTCAAATAGACCATCGGGAAAGTAGTTGGCAATTTACCGGAAGGGTTGACTTTTCCCAAGAGTACATCGACTAATGCGTTTCCGGCTTCCTGGCCACCCTGCCATCCCAGAACAATTGCATCCATCTGATCCCGCCAGGTAACGGTTTCAATGACGTTGCCAATATTCAAGATGCAAAGCACTTTTTTCCCGGCTGCATGGTAAGCGTCAGACACTGTTTTCAACATCGCCAGTTCCGCTTCTGTCAGATTAAAATCATCGGCCTCCTTTCGATCCCGGAATTCGCCTGAGTTGCGGCCAATAGTCACAATTGCGATGTCCGTTTCAGCAAGTATTTGATTCATCAAATCCGCTGTAAGGGGCATTTCCGGAATTGGAGGTACCAGCTCGAATATATTTGGCTTTTCTGCTGATTCGGGCTTTTTTGATTGGATATATTCTGCGTAAATTTCTTTCAATTGCGCATCAACGGGATAGTTGGCATTTTCTAAGCCTTCGACCAATGAAACCGTGTAAGCCTCGTTTACATCACCACTACCCGAACCACCGGCAATGAATTCATACGAACCATTTCCAAAAGCAGCAATGCGCAAGCCTATTCCCTGTAAAGGCAAAACCTCTTCATTTTTCAATAACACCACTCCTTCGGCTGCCGCCTGGCGGGCTATTTCGGCGTGTGCTTTCAAATCTGGTTGATTCGAATAGGGTCTCTCGTTAAAACTGGGAGATTGCAGGACCAGAGCAAGCACCCGGCGCACATTATCGTCTAAAGTTGCCGCCGACAATGTTCCATCCTGAACTGCAGCTAAAATAGTCTTAGACAGTTCTGGTGATCCCGGCATAATCAAATCGTTTCCGGCTGCCATCTGTGCTACCGGATCATCTCCGGCAAACCAATCAGAAACGACCAACCCCTGAAAGCCCCATTCCTCCCTCAATATTTGCTGGATCAATTCCGGGTTTTGACTGGTATAAGGGCCGTTTAGTTTATTATAGGAACTCATAACGGTCCAGGGCTTGGATTGCGTAATCGCAATTTCAAATCCGCGCAGGTATATTTCCCGTAAAGCCCGGTCACTTACTAATGCATTGATCAGCATCCGGTTTGTCTCCTGATTATTGGCCACAAAATGCTTGATGGAAGTGCCCACACCATTTGATTGTACTCCCGTTACAATAGCGGCACTCATGTTTCCGGAAAGCACGGGATCTTCAGAGTAATATTCAAAGTTTCGACCGGAAAGTGGGTTGCGCTGAATGTTCATACCCGGAGCCAACAGCACATCAACACCGTAATCTCTCACTTCTTCTCCCATGGCTACACCAACCCGCTTTACCAGACTCGTATCCCAGCTGGAAGCTAATAAGGTAGCAATGGGAAAAGCAGTACAATAATAGGTTTGGGCATCCGATTCTCGGGTAGGCATAATACGCAGGCCCGCCGGACCATCAGCTAAAACAACTGCCGGGATACCCAGCCGCTCAATCGCATAGGTATTACCCGCTGCTCCCGGCACTTTTTCCGGAACATGTAAATCACCCATCCCGGGCATTCTCATGCCTGTACCGACAACCAAGCCAACTTTTTCTTCAAGCGAAAGCCGGGTCAAAAGATCATTCACTCTATCCATTATTGGAGCCGACGGATCTTCATACAGGTCTTTTTGTCCGTTTTGGTTTAAATCCCGAAAATCAGTTTGAGCACCTAATGGGATCGAGAATAACCCATACAAGAGCATAGCAGAGACAAGCGACTTATTCATAATTTAAAAAATTTAGTTTGCGTCATATTGACACAAACATAATTAAATCCTAAATTTTCTCCAACTTTAGGGCAAATAAAAGTTTATGGCAGAACTTCCAATTGAAACCTATCTCCCCGGATTGTCCATTGATTGCGTCATTTTCGGATTTCACGAGATGGAATTGAAGGTCTTGCTCCTAAACATGAAAAATCAGGAGGAATGGGCCCTGCCTGGTGGATTTATACAAAAGGATCAAGACGTTGACATAGAAGCAAACAGGATTCTCGAAAACAGAACGGGGTTGAAAAATATCTTTCTTCAACAGTTTCACCTCTTCGGAGATCTGACTCGTAATAAAGCAGGGCATGCTAAAAAACTAGTCGAAACAAAGATCATCTCTGACGATTTACGCCCCTGGTTTGAGCAGCGATTTCTATCGATTGGCTATTATGCACTTGTTGAATATTCTAAAGTTCAGGTCCCTACTCCTGACTTTACCTCTGATTCCTGCGAATGGTGCTCACTCAATAATCTGCCAAAATTGATCATGGACCACCAGCAAATAATCGATCGAGCGCATCAGGTTTTAAAAAAGGAACTGAACTATCAACCCATCGGCTTAAACTTACTCCCACAGCAATTTACCATGAGCGAAATCCAAACGCTCTATGAAACGGTTTTGGGAAAAACCCTGGATCGACGCAATTTTCGCCGCAAAATTCTGAGTTATGATATACTCGTAGCGACCAACAAACAAAGGAAAGGTGGTACACATCGTGCACCCATGCTTTATGAGTTTGATGAAGAAAAATACACCCAGGCCATCCAGGAAGGACTGAAGTCTCTTTTTTGAGTTGGAAAGTCCCGATTTTCATTCTAAGTATTCAAAACCGAGTCAAATGACAATCTATTTCAAGTTTCTTTTTAGTGCTTTTTTCATTTTCACCAGTCAGCTAAGCTATTCTCAGAATACGGGAATCACCGAAAAACAACCTTTCAAACTGGGTGTAATTGAAACAATTGAATCAACGGCGTTATCCGAAACCCGAATCCTCAACATCTATCTCCCGGACGGATATATTCAAGATGGGTACCAGGCTTATCCGGTTGTTTATGTACTGGATGGCTCGGCCAACGAAGATTTTGTACACATCGTCGGCCTCGTACAGTTTATGAACATGTACGATTTGATGCCTAAATCAATTGTAGTTGGCATCGCCAATGTTGATCGCTATCGCGATTTCACACACGTCTCTACTGATAGTCTGGACCTAATAGACTTGCCAACTTCCGGTGGATCAGAAAAATTTATCCGCTTTCTGGAAACGGAGGTTCAACCACTTATAAATAACAATTACTTGACGGATGGCCACCAAACCATTATCGGGCAATCGCTGGGCGGCCTCCTGGCATCCGAGATTTTATTCAAAAAACCGGCCTTGTTTGATGACTACATTATCGTAAGTCCATCGCTTTGGTGGGATCAACAATCGATGATCAATGATGTAGAAACCTACTTACAAGCAAATCCAGGCTTAAAAAAGAAGGTCTTTGTCTCACTCGGCACCGAGCACCCCGTCATGCATCAGGTAGCAGATAAACTGGTAGCTGCTTTACGCGAAGCCAAAAACCAGGAGTTTACTGTGTTTTACGAAACCTTTCCGGAAGAAAACCACGCCACCATTTTACACCGGGCGGTCTATCGCGCTTTCGAATTATTAAATGAAAAACCCACAGAAGATTAATCGGGCATCCTAGCCTGTATTTATCTACCGGCTACTCCGGCACCTTATCGGAAACTGGAACTGGTGGAGCTTTGCTCGCGCTAACGCGCTGTGCAAGTTGATGAAAATGCATACTGCATTTTCGTGGAGTAGCTCCCCGCCTGAGGCGGATCGCTGTGGAGAGCGAATCGGTTTTATGGAACACTTTTCTATGAAGAATACTTATCTCCACGGAGGGGCCAAAGGCTCCGACAATCAACCATTTTCGCCGTAAGGCGGAAATACTCCACAGCCGATTAAGCGAAGCGCAAATCGGTGCTCCACTGAAAAGGAAACTGGAACCAAATGGCTTGAAAAATCAACGGCCTTCAACAAATTCTTTGCCCGGCTCCATCACCCGCCGTACCTGATACGGCCGCTTATTCTGAGACTCAAAATAGGTGCGCATTTGAATTTCTACGATAATGCCGATCGTTACTAATTGGATGCCGCCAATCACTAACATCAATCCCAGCATCAAAAGGGGTTTTCCCCAAATATCCTGGCCGGCAATCTTGAGGCCGACGAGATATAGGTTGATTAAAGCACCAACAGTAAACGAAAGCACGCCCAAATTCCCGAAAAGGTGCATAGGCTTTTGCATGTACTTCTTAAAAAAGAGCATCAACAACAGATCGCTCACTACTTTGAACGTCCGACTAAGGCCATATTTGGATTTCCCAAACTGTCGCGGGTGGTGCCGCACATCCATCTGTGCAATCTTGGCGCCTTCCAACGAAGCAAGTACCGGAATAAATCGATGTAATTCGCCGTAAAGGCCCAAATCTTTAGCTATTTCAGCCCGAAAAACCTTTAAGGCACAGCCATAGTCCTTCATCTTCACACCCGATGTTTTCCGGATGATCCAGTTGGCGATCATGCTGGGAAACTTGCGTAAAATAAAGCCATCCTGGCGCTTCTTGCGAATACCGGCAATGATGTCTGCATCGCCCGATTCAATCATCCGGAGCATGGCCGGGATATCTGCCGGATCATTTTGCAAATCACCATCCATGGTGACAATAAAATCTCCGGTGGAATAGTCTATGCCGGCCATCAAAGCCAGACTTTGTCCATAATTTTTCCGAAACTCGATAATTTTGAGGTGGGGATGCGGAATGGCCTTCAAATTTTGAATCGTGTTATCCGTAGAACCGTCATCCACATAAATAATCTCGTAGGAATACCCTTGCAACGCTGTCGTAATCTGCTCAATCAGTGGCCGAACATTATCTTCCTCATTATAGACACAAACAACGACCGATATTTTCTTTCGCATGAATCCGTGTTTAATCTTCCGGGTTTTCCCGAATGTCATTATACCCTAAGAAACGTCCGAGAATCTGTTCCCGCTTCTTGAATCGCAAATAAAGCCGGCAAATCTCCTCATACTTAAAGTCCACATAGATATTGGGATCAAATATGATCAACTCTCCTACCTCAAATGGCGGATCTTGCCTGCGGATAAAATCCTGGGCCGTGATCGTGGCATAAAAGGAGTTGGTCACCTGAAAGGACGTATTTTCATATATTATCGGAGCAATTTCCGCAATTTCAATGGCTTCAATGGTGCTTGTTTTACAAACCTGCCCCCAGTCATTTTCCAAGCGCTGTGGCAACACAAACCAATCAAATCCCAATCGCCCAATCAACAAGGCAAGCACAATAACCGTAAGCCGCGTTACCGGAAATTTATAATAGATTGGAATCAGGCACAACAAACTACCCAGCAAAAAACCTGCTTTTAGATTCAGATAGGAAACCTCCGGTGTTTCGGCATACCAAAAAGGCAGGCTTGCGCTGAATGTGAGCAACAGTAAAAAAATGAAATAAATGACTTCCAGTGTTTTCTTCAAATACCCTTCCTGGGTATTATAATCCTGGTACAAACTGGCTACTACTCCAAAAAAAAGTGGCACCAGCATGAGGATATAACGAGGATACACTTCAACAGAAATCCAATAAGGAATGATATTGGCCAAAAACATCAGAATCAGAAACTGCAGAAACTCTTGTTGCCTAATGCGCGCCCAGGTACGACGGGATAAAAAGATGATTGCCAAAATGGACCAGGGGAGAAAGTGGTATAACATCTCAAACGGAAAAGTAAAGAGATGCAGAATGGTTCTTCCAATACCATACTCCGTAGCAGTCCGTTTTGTGGACTCACTAAATAAATTCAATAAGGCTTCATCAACAGAACATTCCAAACTATACACATAGTAATAACCGCCTACCAGAAGTAAAAAAAGCAGGCCCCCGAGTACATGCGGCAAGCTGATAAAGCGCCTCCAATCTCTTTTCCAAATAAAGAAAACCAATAAGGTACTACCCTGAAAAACCACAGAAGGCAGACCCTTCATCATAAATCCGGCGGCAGCCAGCAAATAACTGACTAAAAACAGGGCATACCACTGCTCCTTCTTGTAAAAGTGATAGACTGAATAAATACCCAAAAAGGTAACCCAACTGAATGTAATATCAATCAAACCAAGCATGCTGTCATACAGCAGGATACGGCCACAGGTCAAAAACAGAAAGGCTGAAAGAATGGCTACCCGGGTATTCAGCCACTTTCTAAAAACCAGAAAAATGGTGATCGCAAACCCAATCGAGGATACTACGGTAGCAAAGCGGGACACAAACTCATCATAGCGTCCAAACAGATGGAAAAAACCTAAAAGTATCCAGTTGTATAGCGGCGGTTTATTGAGGTAGGTTTCGCCATTGAGCGTAGGCACAATATAGTTCCCGCTAAGATCCATCTCGTATGCTACAAGCGCCCGGATTGCCTCATCGTCAATAAAGGGCATCATACCGAGGTTAGTCAGCAATGCAGGCAATACCATCAGTACAGCGAGTACCCAGAGGTATTTTTCAATTCGGGTGATGGACGCTCTTTCCATAGTCGTCTGAAAATCGACCGCAAAAGTAGGAAATTTAATGCCGACCACTAAAGAACGGTTAGATTGTAATTGTATTGGTGTTTGTCAAGACAATGTATCCTTGCTTTTTGCTCAAATCAATTACTTTAGAGTGTGGCCATATTTCGTTTTTATTAAATCCAACCCATGCAATTCCGATTCCTCCTTTTCCTTTTTATTTTCATCAGCGCTTGCCAGCCTGTATCCTATCCCGATGCTCCAAAAGTAATACCGCCCGCACCTGATTTACCAAAGGAAGCACCAAAGCCTCCTGCATCCGATTTTGATATGAGCAATTGGACAGACATGGCGGTTCTTGCACCCGACATCCGGCAAAACATTCACTACGCGACCTCAGATAACTTCACAAAACAGGTGCTTTACCCCTGTGGCAGATGCCTCTTGCGACCGACAGTTGCCAATGCCCTGCTTCAGGTTCAAAAAAGCCTGGAATCAAAGGGTTACGGACTGGTTGTTTACGACTGCTACCGCCCGCTGGATGTACAGTGGAAAATGTGGGAAACAACGCCCGACAAACGCTATGTTTCCGATCCCAATAAGGGGAGTATGCACAACCGCGGTACTGCCGTTGATTTAAGTCTCGTCAATAGCAGCGGGATAGAATTAGACATGGGCACGCCCTATGATTATTTTGGCCGGGAAGCCTGGCCGGAATACACAGAGCTTTCACCTGAAATTTTAGAACGCCGACGCCTGCTTCAGGAAACCATGTTGGTAAATGGCTTTCAATCCATCCGCACAGAATGGTGGCATTATTCTTTCCCGGGAACGGGCAGTCCGATATCTGAAGTCGTTTGGCCTTGTAATTAAATTCTTTTAATACGATCAACAATATTGAAAGCCTATTCAGGTTTGAATATTTGTCCTTTTGAACCAATACAGGAGGCACATGTTTTTATACCAATTAAAGCGTATCTAAATTTCTGGTATATTTGGGGCGTTTCATGAACAATCATCTGACTGCAAACAGTTAAAATAATGGCACAGACCAAATTTTCCTCTGATGTGGAGGCGGTAGACGCTATGGCTCAAGCGTACACCGATTTGAAAAAAGAGATCGGAAAAGTAATTGTCGGACAACACGAAGTTGTACAAGGAGTCATTATCTCCCTTTTCTCCAATGGACATAGCTTGCTGGTTGGTGTACCCGGACTTGCAAAAACCTTGTTAGTTAGTACTATCTCTGAAGTATTAGATCTGGATTTTAAAAGAATTCAGTTTACACCCGACTTGATGCCAAGCGATATTATGGGCTCGGAAATCCTGGGTGAAGACCGGCATTTCAAATTTAATCGGGGTCCGCTTTTCGCGAATATCGTGCTGGCAGACGAGATTAACCGGACACCTCCTAAAACACAAGCGGCCTTGCTGGAAGCCATGCAGGAACGCTCTGTAACAGTAGCCGGAGAAAGACACCTTCTTCCCTCTCCTTTCTTTGTGTTAGCAACACAAAACCCCATCGAGCAGGAAGGCACCTACCCGCTACCGGAAGCACAGCTTGACCGTTTCATGTTTAATATTACGCTTGATTACCCGACTTACGAAGAAGAGATCTCGGTAGTAAAAGGGACTACAACGGTTCAAAATACCAAGCTAAATCATGTATTGTCGGCCAACGAAATCCTGTTCTTCCAGGAATTGTTGCGCAAAATCCCTATAGCCGACAATGTTTTGGAGTATGCCGTATCCTTAGCAACCAAAACACGGCCAGGTACCGAACGTGCTACTGAAATGGTCAATAATTATATCTCCTGGGGTGCCGGACCAAGGGCGTCGCAGTACTTGGTTCTGGGTGCAAAATGCCATGCTGCAATCAACGGAAAATACTCTCCGGACATTGAGGATGTACAGGCTATTGCTAAATATGTCCTCCGGCACCGGATCGTGCGTAATTTCAAAGCGGAAGCGGAAGGCGTATCTGAGGAGCACGTAATCGAAAGCCTGTTTTAATCGACTAATTTCTGGTCGCCTGAATGCCTGACAGGATGGCGACTACCATCTTTTTATATTGACTAGCCTCTTCAACCGAGACTATAAAGGATTTGGATTTCCGATCAAACCGTGCCTGGCTCATGAATTTGAGCACCTTAATCAGGGGGTCCATGTTCTTAATTTTAAACCGGCTGAACAGGAATTCCAGTATATGAAGGAATTTGAGATTATCTTTTACGTCATTTCTGGATTCCAGATTCTCATATAAAACCCGAACCATCTGACTGAGCGTCAAGTCTTTGTCTTTATATAGAAAATCATATAGGTGATTTTTTACCTGGCTCACACTATGATCGTAGAAATATTCTCGATCTACGGTACGTCCATCCTTTTTAAAAGCACTCCGATAAGGTAAAAATATCTTGCTGCGCAGTTCAAATTCAAGCCCTTCGCAAAGTTCTAATATTACAGAAGCATAATCCTCGAGATAGTCATCCCGATCTAAGGCTATAGCGGCAAGTAAGTGGTCTTTGGTTTGTGGCTCTAACTGATCCCAAATTCTTGAACGCTGGAATCGATCCATTTCATCATCAGTCAGTCGCTCCAGCATCTTATGGACCATGCGGAGTTGAGCATCCAGCTGACTTAGCCGTTCATTAACATGATTTGTACTATTCGAAGCTGCCGGAGTAAGCGGATGAATATTTTCAACAGGTGTTTTAGCCTCCAACACCCGACAAATTTTCAACACAGCCAGGTTGATCTGGTTTCGCTCAATGTCGTCTTCAACAAGATTCTGTCGGAGGCGAACCTGATAATCACTGAACTTAGAATGAAGTAACAGGACCTCATCCTGCTCTTCCCCTCCAAAGTACCTGTTTACAAAGGTGAGCAGGGTTTCTAAAGCCTGCCCGGTCTCCGCATTTTTAATGTATTGGCGAATGAGTTCAGTTGTCTCCCGCATGAGATGAAAATTATAAAAACTCGGTGGTTTTTCTTACACACCCAGCATCATCCTTACCGGATCTTCCAAAAGTTTTTTCACTTTTACCAGGAAGGTTACAGAAGAACTTCCATCAATTACCCGGTGATCGTATGACAATGCCAAATACATCATCGGACGAATTTCCACCTGGCCATTAATAGCTACCGGCCGCTCCAGAATATTGTGCATCCCCAGAATAGCAGATTGAGGTTCATTAATAATCGGGGTGCTTAGCATGGAGCCAAATACACCACCATTGGTGATGGTGAAGGTTCCGCCACTCATTTCTTCCAGGCTAAGATTTCCATCCCGTGCTTTAACAGCCAAGCCCTTCAATTTTTTTTCGATATCCGCGTAGTGCAGCGATTCCACATTATGGATCGGCGGTACAACCAGTCCGTTTGGCGTGGAGATTGCAAACGAAATATCAACATAATCGTGATAAATCAGCTGCTCGCCGTCAATTTGTGCATTGACTTGAGGCATTTCCATCAACACCTGGGCACAGGCTTTCGCGAAAAGCGACATATACCCCAGCTTCACACCATACTTGGCAACAAACTCATCCTGAAATTGAGCCCGCACCTTATTCACTTCCGTAAGGTCAACCTCATTGAAGGTAGTGAGCATGGCCGTATTATTCTTGGCAGATACCAGGCGCTTGGCAATGGTACGCCGCATCCGGCTCATCTTTTCCTGTCGAATTTCTCTACTAAATGCAATAGGAGCACTCGTTGCCGCCGGAGTTGTTTTCTCAGTTTTCGCCGGCTTTGATTCCGGCACATATGAAGTAACAGCCTGCTGTGCATCCTCCTTCGTAATCCGACCATCTTTACCGCTACCGCTTACCTTCGAAGCATCGATATTCGATTCTGCTAAAATTTTAGCTGCTGCTGGCGAGGGATGTCCTTTAGCATAAGTATCTGTCCCGTTGGATTCTGCTACCGGAGCCGCTTTTTCTTCAGCGGGTGCTTTGGGAGCCGGCGTTTTATCCCCTCCTGATGGAGCTGTTACACTGGTATCGATTTTGGCTACCAGTGCCCCGATTTCCAGGTCATCATCAGCTGCAGCTACATGAATGAGTTTCCCGCTGGCTTCCGCCGGAAATTCTAAAGTAGCCTTGTCGGATTCAAATTCACAAATGGACTGATCCAGCTCGACATAAGCGCCGTCTGCTACCAACCATTGAGAAAGGGTTACTTCTGTTATCGATTCCCCGATTGTGGGGACTTTCATTTCGACTATACTCATGCCGAGTTAATTTTTAGAGACTAATTCTGTCGCAAATATCCGCTTTCTTAAGCGAACATCCATTTTTCATGTTCATAAAGTGAAAGCTGTACACTAATATGGAAACCTGCGAGCAAAAAAGTGGTTCATTCTGGATAAAAACTAGTTTGATTTATAGGCAAACCGATGAATCAGGGGTACTGTCCCTTTCGCTTCATTACTGATATAAAGAGTTCCATCGGCTGCAAAGCATATACCTTCCGGCTGCCGGTGAACTGATTTTTTAAGTTTTTCCAAATACACAATTTGCCCTTCCTGGTTTAGCACAAGTAATAACTTACCAACCGACGACAACAAATAGATATCTCCACTAATTGGGTGAATAGCTAATGCAGAAGGAGCAAAAGTCAGGTCTTCGGCAGCCGGATCAAAAAATTCGGAGAGTTGTTCCCAAGCCTGGAGCGTTGTGTTTTGATCAAGATACTTGCGCACGTCTTCCAGGCTGATCAGGTATTTGGGCAGGGTATCAAAGGTATTGGTTTCCAGGTCAAAGGCATAAATAGCACGTTTGGCAGCAAATTCAGGTCCATCACCGGCTTTCCCTTTACATGCCACCAACAACTGATTACTTTTTGCGTCATAACCTAAGCCTTCTACATCATTTTCCTTTTCCAGAAAATCATTGTACTTCGTCATTTCCATTCCCTCTGTAGCAAAATTTCGGAGGGCGTAAATTGTGCCTGTACTTTTTACCACATAAGCATGATCACCCACAACTTCTACCCCTTCATAATCTCCGGGACTATGAAATTCCAGGCTCATGATTTGGGATCCCGTTTCCGGATCCAACAGATATACCACACCTTGTTCATCATTTACGGCTACGAGGCGGCTTTCGCCGAATGCAAAACTCAACCCGGAAATTTCGTTCAAGTTAAGATCAAGTTCCAGTGTTTTATCAGGTTGTGTTAAATCGTAAGGCAGTTTATAGGCCTCCAATTCCGAAGAAGCGTTTTCCGGACAGCCGGCCTGGAGCAAACTGCCCACGATCAGAAAAAATAATTTCAGCATACCACGTACATTATTTGGGACCCTTAGAAAGGTCATCGAGGCGTTTTTTATAAATGAATTTTGGTGTGTCCGAATACAAGGCTTCAAAACCGGCTTGAGCGAGGATTCGATACTCCTCTGATTGCCCAAACTTGTATAAAAAGTATTGTATTTCAGCCTGTTCTTCACCTTCTAAATAGTTGGCCAGCAAATGCTGTAAATGCTGTATAGCAGAATCGACCAGGCCTTCAGCCGCATCAATTTGAGCTTTGAGCAATTCACTCTGAAACAACAGCTCTACATTATCAATATCATGAGCAATTTGCGCCGCCTCCTGTTGTACAACCTGTGCCTCCTTAATCCGGTCCAACTCAAGTAACACCAGGCACTTTTCAGCGAGGCTGCGTCCAAGTACCAGTCGATTATTTATTTCCCGCGTCACCTGAATGGCTCGATCGTAGAATTCCAGCGAGGTCGGATAGTCTTCGAGAAAATAATGAATATCGCCCATGGTATTAACGGCACGGGCGAGTCCTTTCTGATATCCCAGCTCCTCACTTATAGCAATTGTAATCTGTAATTGTTCAATCGCTTCTTCAAAACGTCCGATAAGACTAAAAAGATCACCCAGCAAACTCCGCGCAATGGCAATACCCTGCTTGTCGCCAAGTTCGAGTGTCAGCTTAAGATCGAGTTCAAAAAGTCGGAGCGCCTCCTCATAGTCTCCTTTCCGTTCATACACACCTCCCAGGCAGCCGGTACCAATAGACAGGAGGAGTTTATTGCCCAGCTCTTCTGCCAGTTCCAGTCCTTTTCCGAAACAGGCTCCTGCTTCATCGTAGTCGCCTTTTTCAAAATAGACAATTCCGAGATTTGTAAACAGGGTGGCCATTCCCTGTTTATCATTTTTGCGCTCGGTGCGTTCCAGCTGCTCCTTTTGCCAGCGAATCCCTTCTTCGTAATCTCCCTGATTCATAAATGCCAGCCCCAGGTTGGCAACAATCTGAGCCTGGGTGTAATTGTAAGGAAACTGGCGACCGATTCGGATACTCTTCGTAAAATTAGACTTGGCTGCTTCATATTCTCCCTGGCGGAAAAAGAGATTCCCCATATCACCATATACTTTGGAGATACCGTGTTCATCTTCCAGTAGCTCAAAGATATTGGCTGCCGTTTCCAATTGATTCCGGGCTTCAGCATATTTACCCTGAAGCATCTTCAAATGACCTACCGCATTAAAAGCCCGTCCCCGGATAAGTGGCTCCTGAAAAGATTCTGCGATTTCCAGCGCTTCCTCATATACCTCTTCACAATCTTTCCAACGCCCAATCAGCTCGAGAATCCGTCCCTTTTTAACCAGTACATGAAATTTTTCCCGAAGCGCACCATCCGACTCCAACTCCAGCAATAATTTATTATAAAATTGGAGTGCCTGTTTATTTTGAAAATTTCGACGAGAATAATCGCCTGCTTTTAGGAGATATTCATGTGTTTTATCCTTTACCTCTGCATTTTCATAGTGATAGGCCAGATCAACGTAATGATCTTCCAACTGGTCGGCATATACCTTTTCGATGGCTTCTGCTATCAGGAGGTGTAATTCGCGTAAGCGGGTGCGCAGCTGCATATCGTAAACTGCTTCTCGAAGCAGCGAATGCCGGAATATATAACGCAACTCATTAACAGCTCGCCAGATTTGGCCTTTTTCCGCTTTCCGGATTTGATCCCGAAGGTCATCGGATGCAAACGGGAAATCCTGATAATCTGCGCCCTGCCTGCGCATCACTTCGTTTAAAACCGGCACCTCAAACTCCCGACCAATCACAGCGGCTGCTTTCACGGTTTCTTTAACCATGGCCGACAAGCGATCGATGCGGGCTGTCAAAATTGCCTGTATCGAACTGGAAAGCTTGATGCTCTCATCTTTCACCGTCCAGACACCATCTTTGATCAACAGTAATTTGCTTTCTTCAAAATACTCCAGTAGTTGCTCCAAATAAAATGGGTTACCATTGGTTGTACGCAGGAGCATTTCAAAAAATTTCTCCGTAATAGGTGCAGCAAGTTTATGCTCGGTATATTCTCTCAGCGCTTCCGGACTCAACATATTTAGGTCAACCTCAAAAAAGCCGAGGTTGCCGGGGAAGCCGTTTTCTTTAAAAAACACGGGTTTACTCCCATCGTCAAAGTAACGGGAAGTAATCAGCAACAGAATCGGGAAGCCGGCAATCTTATTACCCAGGGCCTCCAAAAATTGCTCCGAACTGCTATCCAGCCAAAGTGCATCCTCTAATTCAATCACCAGTGGCCGTATCAGCGACTCTGCTAAAAAGAGATTATAAATCGCCGCCAGGGTATTTTGATGACGACCCCGTGCATCCAGATTATCCCAGATGGATTCCTGCTCTTTGAGTCCAATCAAGGCTAGCAGAATGGGGCGGGTACGGACTACCTCCTTTCGGATATTATCGGCTACATCGCCATCCAGTGGCCTTAAATCATTGAGCAGCCAGCTATAATTGACCTCAAAATTATTTCTATTTTCCTCCACCGAATTCTCTCCCGACTGTTCAAAGTAATTGCGGAGAAAATATATAAACGGATTGAAGGGTTTTCGAAGGATCTGGTCTGTCATGCAGGTGTACCAGGTAGGACTCATAGTCTCCTGCAGTTTTTGACGCATTTCAAATGAAAGGCGTGATTTGCCCATACCAGCCTCTCCAAACAGATAGACAACTGCTGCTGTACCTTTCTCCAGGTTCGACTGACTAAACTGGAGCATTTCAGTCAGTTCTTTTTCCCGGCCCACGAAACTGCCGGAAAACGTAGTTTGGGATTCCGCCCGACGTCCCAAAAACTTATAGGTAGGTACTAAGCCTTCGATTCCTTTATAATGAATATCGCCCCGGTGACGAAACTCGTAGCGACGATCTTTTCTTACTTCCTGATCAACCAGAATTTCTCCCCATTCGGCATAGGTCATCAAGCGGGCAGCCAGATTTACCCGGTTTCCAACAGCGGCATATTGATGACGTTCTTTACCACCCACAATGCCGGTAAACGCAGTTCCGGAAGTGATCCCCATTCGAAAATCGCCTGTCTCAGTACTGATTTCATGCCGAAAGCTTAGCACAAACTCTAATGCCCGCTCCAGATTATTTTCAAAACCAACAGGGGCGCCAAAGAATCCAACAAGCACGCCGCCTTTATCACCAAAATCAATTTCTTTAAAATACCCGGAGAAGTTGGAAATGCCTTCCAGAAAATGACGGGCAAACCGATCCAGTTCTTCGTGCGTCTTCACGCCGGTAAAGGAGCAGAAAACAGATACCACCGGACGAAACTCGCCGCCGCCTTGGTACGTTCGAATAGACTCCGGAAGAAACTGGGATAAAATTTTAGTATTAATCTCTTTGCTTTCCTGGATACTGGCTTCGCGAATCACTTCCAGTATCTTGCCCTGATCATCCCAATAAAAGCAGTCTTTTGATCCCTTTACGGGAATGAGCTTCTGTTCATCCGAGACCCAGTCTCTCAGATTTTGATCCAGGATGATTTCCAGATTCGTAGCAAAAGACTGGCTCTGTGCACAGGAGTCGATCGCAGCACCCCTAAAGTAATAGGCCTTTTGCTTGTCGCCAACAATCCCCCAATCTACATGTCCGCGAGAAAGGCCAATTTTTATCCCAATGGGGAAGGGGATACCAATGAATTCCTTTTCGCTGAAAAGCAGACGCATTTCTTGCGCTGTTTGCAACAAACTCAAGCTGTTTTCAGTACTTGGTCCGGCAGGAAAAATACCTGTAAAAGCATCGCCGGCAAAGTAGGGGATGAAGCCATCCCGGGCGTAAACCAACTCCACCATCGGACTAAAAATCCGGTTGAGGATATCCGATAAACGTTCGGCGCCTTCGTTGCCTTCCTTCATCAAGGATTCGGTGAGTGCCGTAAAACCGGATAGGTCCACAAACATGGTATAGGCTTCGAGTTGGCCAAATCGTTCGCCTCGTTCAAATTGTTCCTGTATGAATTGTGGAATTAGACTTTTCACCTGTACCGTTGTAGGGTCCGAAAATTACGAATTAATTAGTGCTTGTTAGAATTTGCTTTCCATACGGGCCACATTCTACCTTAAACGGGCTCAAGAGCCGCATATTAGGTAGCACACAAATATGCAATGGTCTGAAATTCTTATCCGACTAACTGACCTTCAGGACAAATATTCTAATTTTTTGTCATCCATTGAGCAACAAAAGTCGCCGATTATCCCGCTATCATTTACTTTCCCCAAAGCGGAGTTTATTTTTGCTCCCTATTTAAGTCCACTCCATGAGAATGAAACCGACTGCTCTGGTTGCGCTGTTTTTAATTTGCGCGCTCCCCTTGATAAGCCAGCCTCCCGCTGATCCGCTTCGTAAACAAACGGAAGCAATCCGAATAAGTTCTCAGCCAAAAATGGACGGGATACTTGACGATCCTGTATGGATGGAAGCTAATCCAGCCAACGATTTCACACAGTTTCAACCAAACCCGGGCCAACCAGCCAGTCAGCAGACAGAGGTGCGCATCCTGTATGATAACAACGCCCTATACGTTGGCGTGCACTTATTTGACACAGCCCCGGATAGCATCCTTCAGGAAATGACAGAACGGGATGAATTGGGTAACACGGATTATTTTGGGCTCATCCTGGACGCATACCGAGACGGAATCAACGGATTGGGCTTTATTGTTACACCTGCAGGCATACAATTTGACACAAAGTTCTCCGCACTAAATGAAAATGGTGGTGGTTCTATCCAATCGGGCGATACAAACTGGGATGCCGTATGGGTAAGTGAAACGCATATTGATGCAGCTGGCTGGTCGGTTGAAATGCGCATCCCTTATTCCGCTATTCGTTTTCCCGAAACAGAGGAACAAGTTTGGAATATAAATTTTGTGCGAAGCATTCGCAGAACGCGGGAAGAAGTTTTTTGGCACCCCGTAGATCCAAACGGCGCACGGTTAATCAGTCAGGCAGGTCAGATCCGGGGGATCAGGGACGTCAAAGCACCCCTTCGACTCTCCGCAACGCCCTTCTTGACCACCTATGCCACCCATTACAAATACCTGGCAGATGGAGAAACAGGTGCCTGGGGTAAATCGATAGGTGGCGGCATGGACATCAAATATGGTATCAATGATGCCTTCACCCTGGACATGACGCTCATTCCTGATTTTGGAGAGACCATATCAGACAATCAGATCCTCAATCTCTCCCCTTTTGAAGTACAATTTGACGAGAATCGCCAATTTTTCACGGAAGGCGTGGAGCTTTTTAATAAAGGAAATTTCTTTTACTCCCGACGGGTAGGTGGCACCCCATTAAAGTACGGGGATATTGATGATGGCGTTGGCCTGATGGAAAATGAGGTAGTTGAAAATAACCCGATAAGCACTTCTCTAATAAATGCAACCAAGGTTTCCGGACGAACCACCGGAGGCTTAGGTGTGGGAGTATTCAACGCCATTGCCAGTCAGACAAATGCCACCATATTAAACCAGGAAACGGGTGTCACACGACTGGAGGAGACCAATCCGCTGACCAATTACAACGTTCTGGTCTTTGACCAGAATTTGCGAAACAACTCCTTTTTTTCTCTGATAAACACCAATGTACTACGAGCCGGCGGCGCCTATGATGCCAATGTAACCGGTACTGTTTTCGACCTGCGAAACAAGGTAAACTCTTACAGTATAAACGGCAAAGCAGCTGTCAGCCAGTTGTACAACACAGAATCAACAGATCTTGGATTCACCTATAACCTGAATTTTCAAAAAACAAGCGGCCAGCTCCAGTATGGTGTTTTTTACAACGTTGAAAGTGACGATTACGACCCAAATGACCTTGGCTTTCTCTTCAATAATAACGAGCGAAGCCTGGGATTGAATCTTTCGTATAATCGATTCAAACCATTTGGAAAATTTAATTCCGGTGGCTGGGGAATTTACCCCTATTACTCCCGACTCTATTCTCCGAATGTCTATGCAGATTTTGGAGTCAGTGTGGATGCCTGGTTGAAAACCAAAAAATTCTTCGCCTTCGGAGTTTTCACTTATCTGGAACCGTTTCAGACCTACGATTATTTTGAGCCCCGGGTAAGTGGCAGGTATTACGCTTATCCAACCAACAAAAATTTTGGGGGTTGGATTTCGACTGATTACCGCAAAAAACTTGCCCTGGACATATACACCAATTACCGGAAGTTTGACGAACCAGGCAGGGTTCGGGTTAACATTGACATCCAACCCCGCTTTCGGGTAAATGACCGATTAAGTTTTCGACTATCTGTGGGTAGCTATAATTTCCTGAATGATATTGGATGGGTAGAGACGCTCGAAAATGAGACCGGAGAAGTAGAAGCCATCTATTTTGGACGGCGTGATTTATTACAGGTAGAAACCGGCCTAACCGCCAACTTCAATTTTACAAATCGGATGAACCTGAATATCCGGGTTCGGCATTATTGGTCTGCCGCCCGGTATAATCGCTTTAATGAATTAGCAGAAGATGGGACATTGCTCCCTACCGAATACGACAGCTTTAACGACCGGAATTTTACTGCATTTAATATTGACGCCGTTTATCGTTGGCGCTTTGCACCCGGAAGCGACCTGTTCTTTATCTATAAAAATGCGATACTCGACTTTATTGATAGCGACCCGGCTGCCTCTTACCGCTACTGGGACAGCCTCGGTAACATGGCCTTATATGAGACCACTAACACCTTTAATCTCAAAATTATTTACTACCTCGATTATCAACAGTTTGTTTCGCCTGATTAGTGCGAATGAATCGCCGGATAATAACCAAAATGGCAATTCCAATCGGAATCAAAAAATACCAGAAAGGCCAACTTTTTTTAGGCAGGTATTGAAATTCCGGTCCGTTGTAAACCAGTGCTGCCCAATAAAAGGGCGACTTGCGATCAGCAGATAAATCGGCTCGGTTTAGCCAATCTAATTTGGCCGACCTCAAGGCCTCACTTGCTGGCAATCCTGCTTCAATGCTTTTCGCGAATGTACCCATTAATTGGGCTGTAGCGGCATCGTTGACTGTCCAAAGGCCGGTTATTAAGGCAGCAGCTCCATTATAAGTAAAGGCTCGGTTTAAATTCATAACGCCTTCTCCTCGCTGATATCTACCCAGCCCCGATTCACAGGCACTTAGAATAATCAGACTGTTTGGATATTCGAGTTGATATAATTCGGCCAAACCGAGGGTGGTATCAGCCAACTCAATTTCAGGCTCCATTCGCAACGAATCAATCCGGGCATGGGTAGCCAAATGAACGATCCGGGCATTAGAAGACATATCCAGAAAATTCCGCCAGTTACACAGTGTACCTACTCCTACCTGGGTATTTAATTTACCCTCCTGCCAGACACGCACTTCGGCCTCCGACTCGGGCAAGCTTGTCAGGCCCCGGGCATTATCCTTAAACAAGGGAGCAAACGCCAGGATTTTCCCTGGTATCTCCGGAACCGGGAAAGATTGAAAGACGGTACTGGCCGAAATACCTGTGCGGATATTATGCTTATACAGCAGGTAAGACCAATTGGCAGGTCCTCCTGTATCTGCTTTATCTGATAATAATGTTTCAAAAGGCAGAAAGGATAAGGGCCCGTCCGGAATAATCCACATCGATTCTTTGCCTTGAAGGAGCTCATCCAGATGAAGCCTGGTAAACAGCCCATAGGATAGGGCAGAAAAGCGATCCGGATTATTACTGATCTGATTGCGATCACTAAAGAAATTCAGATAGGATAAAACCAGTAGCTCCAGTTCATCCGGAGATCCAAGATCAAGCCAGGTAATTTTCTTTCGGTCAATCCGGAGTACCGATACTTGTTTTTTTCCCCAG
The DNA here is from genome assembly GCA_020437105.1 of Saprospiraceae bacterium. GTDB lineage: Bacteria > Bacteroidota > Bacteroidia > Chitinophagales > Saprospiraceae > JAAEZH01. The sequence goes on along the minus strand of JAGQWR010000065.1, from coordinate 7,296 downwards.
AAAAAAAGCAACATACCGGCATTCGTCTGAGCTAATTGTGTTTGTACCTCCTCTAATGCCAGTGGCTTAAAACTGGACAAATAGCGTTCCCAATCCGGATATTTGACTTGCAGCGTTCGATTCAGCAGGGTATATGCATTTTGCAAGCTGTCCAGAAGGTTTAAATCCGAGCGAATCCCGGCTGAGGCAAGTGCTTGGCGCAATTCTCTTTCTGCTACAACCATGGAGTCGGGGATTGCCAAAAGCTGGGCATTGCGGCTACGCTCAATAGATTCGGTCAACACGGCGGCCCGGGAGCGTTCCATCCAGTAATAAATGGCTTCGAGATGTTTATTGGATTTATCCAGGCTATAGAGTTCGGCTTCCACAGCTATAGCTTCTTCTACACCATCATATCCATATTCACCTAAGGAAACCGCAGCGGCTTCCGACCGATAGCCCCGTCTTACTTCTTCGGCGGCAGCCTGAGCCAGTTCAAAACATTGACTTGCCAACTCTAAATCAGCCGCATGGCCATCTCGCTTATATCTGGCAAATAGGGCTCTTCCCTTTTGACGGGCAGCACTCATCGCCCAGGATTCCTGTTCGACCTGATCCAGGGTTGGCAAACTGGCAGGATCCGGATTATTAAAATCCGGATAGACCTGAATAAGGGCCAGGTGATACAAGGAAATAGCATAATTCAAATCGCCTGTTGCTGTATAATAATCCCCGATTTCACACAAGACCTTTGCCGTAGTTCGTTTTTTCTGTGAAAAGCCTTTTTCCAACGAAGCTACTGTCTGCCGAAATTTTAAATCCGCTGTCTTCGAATCTCCTGTTGCATCTGCCAAACGCGCTTCATACAATAAGACAGTCGGCTCATCGACCTGATAAGACTTTAGGTCTTCCAATATTTTTGCTGCAGTGGGAAGGTCTTTTTGCTCAATAAATAGCAGGAAGGCATTCGTCTTAAGCTGCCGGAGATCCTTATCCCGATGAACCAGGTCAAGCGCAGATGCATAGTAGGCATTGGCCTGATCTAACTTGCCCATGTGATAATAATTCAGAAAAAAAAGATTGTGGATATTAAAAAGATAGCGACCTGTTCGATTGCTTTCTTCCGCCACCCGGAGGTAACTGAGCGAGCGATCATATTCCAATTGGCGAGTACACAGTCCGGCAATTTCCTTTATGGTATAGATCGCCGAATCACTGTATGGATCAACCGCCTGAAATTGATTGAGCGCCAGTTCGTAGCTTTTTATCGCGTCGCCTATTCGGAAATCTTGGGTTTGGAGGTATCCCAAAAAGCTGTAAACCCTACCCAGGGAGGCCGTATTTTGTAAATGGGTGGATATCATCGGAATAATAGGCTCTAAAAAGGAGATTCCCCGGGCGTATTCCTTTTTGGTGTAGCATAAATTGGCAAACTTCAGGCCTGTTTCTGCCAACTGTTCAAAGTTTTTTGCCTCCAGGTAAAAACTGATCACTTCCTGGTAGGCTTCAAAGGCATTATCAAACGCTTCTGCTTCAAATAAAGAATCGGCCCGAATTAGGATTGACTCCGGATTTTGGCCATAAACAAGACAGGAAAACAAACAAGTAAGGGAAAGAAGGGCGGTTCGAAACATATTCTAAAGGTCGTGTCAAGCAGTAATTTACCAATAATTACAACAAGATAAGAGGCTGCCCCAACTTTTGAGACAGCCTCTTATAATTTCTGAGCCACTAATTCCTATCGGTAAACAAGCTGAGAGGAAGGACAGCCATATGCATCCCGAACGATTATCTTAAGGGTGTTGGTATTCCCGGGAACCGTAACAATATTATCCGTCCAGTCTGTTATGGTTTTAGTACTGTAGGTAACAAAATTTAGAGGACTGACTTCTTCCTTAACTTCAATTGTTGTGGCACCTTGCGAACCAACCACACTTATTTGCCCCTCCCTGGCAGTTATAAATTCAAAGAAAAACTGGATGTCATCCGGCCCTGGAACGGTAACAGTTGCTTCTCCAACACAACCATCATTATCTGTAACGGCAATGGTATATGTTCCAGGTGAGACATTGGCTCTTTCGTACATAGCACCCGTTCCGGTAAATGTGCAATCCTGCCATCTAAACGGAGCCTGGCCATTCCTTACATGCAGCTTTATTCGGCTTGCTCCATTACAATTTGGGGCCATAACACTTTGGTCTTCCACCTCCAAATTACAATCCGGAATACCAACCATGGCAATTGCGCGAAAGCAATTGTAAGGTCCAACTAGTTTTCTTCCAAGCAATACATAACCCGGAGCTTTATCGTCCGGATCACTTGGAAATCGATGCACAGACTCAAAGCTCAGGCTCGAAAAATTGGCAGGCACACTGCCTTGAGCCCGGAGAATCATTTCGTTGCAATCAGTACAATTTGGTCCTTCGTCGCAACCTACCCGTACAATCGAAGGTGTTGTAAACACTGGCGGATTACAATCAAAAACGATGCTGGCCTGATTGAAAATGGCAGAGCAGGGATCGGGATCATGATCAAATCCTAAACTAAATTTAATGTAGCCTTTTGTAGAATCTATTTGTGAATCCAAAAGTCTTGGATCTGCAGTACCACGTAAGCGCGTATTTTCAAAAGTCCAGGTTGCGTACCCGACGCCCTTTTGGATATTAATTAAATTTGCTCCGATAGCATGGGGACCAACCTTTGCATTGGCTAGGACCAATTTATTCACATCCATATACTCATCAAACCACACTGTGACTTCGACTCTTTCTGCCGTGTCAACACCGGTATTTTGAAAATGGATGGTGTAGTCTAATTTATCCGGAATAAACCCGGGACAAATTAATTCCTGACTAACAACATCAATATTTGGGTCATGTGAAAATGCGATATCTTCCGTAGCTTCCACAGAAGTACTTCCATCACAAACCTCACTGCTTAGCGGGTCATCGTTTAGGTCTGTTATATAGGATTCTATTTTAACCTCATCCCCTATGCTTAGTCCACTTTTTACATGAAGGTGAATAAAAATGGACATGGAATCACGCGGATCCAGCACACTCAAATCCCAATGGAGCACCTTTACCAGGGATAATCCGGTACCTGAATTTGTCTGGGTGGGATTTGAAATCGAAGTATTTCCAGAAGTATATTCATCTGTATCAACAGAAGGATCCAGCACTTCAAAAACACCTGGATTATATTCGAAATAGAGGTTTCCCAAAACAGAAGTCCCCTCTCTGTCCGGTCCCTTTTCCAGGCACTGGCTGCGCACCCGAATAACATAAGTAACTGTATCTCCTGATTCTGTTTCCCGGGTAACCGGTTTTTGAGACTCGAATAAATCCATGACACCCGAATAATACATGTCGGGAATGTCTGGCAATTTAAGAGAAGAAATATCGCCTGTTGTCAATACGATCGGATTATCTATCACCACTGTTTTTGGCGGCGGATCATCGTCGTAGCCTGTACCGGCAATGCGCGTATATTGAACCTTGACATTAAACGTGCCCGCCTTTTTGAATGTATGTTTTGGGTCATGGACATTGCTAAATTCTCCATCACCAAAATCCCAAAAGAAACTAAATTCGGAAATGGTGCCCCCTAAGTTTTGAATGGAAAAATCAAAAGAATTTGGCACTTCGCCATTCACACAGCCACTGGAATTTCCAAGGCAGGTTTGTTTTGGATAAAAAATACTTTGAGCAGTAATTAAGGAAGTTAAGCATAAAAAGCCAACTACCCATAAAGGCTTTTTCAGATTTGGATCTTTCATATTTTAAGGGTTTTGGTTTTAGGAAGATACCTAATTTCAGGAAAGGTGAAAAGGATGCTACCCGTTTAAAGCGGGCAGCATCCTGTAAAAGAACCTGATTACTTATTCATTTTCACCAGTTTCTCGTTTAGGTAAAATCCTTTATCGTTAAAAATTAACACTTGATAAACACCTGGTTTCCAAGAACTAACATCTATTTCCATCACCCCTTCACTGCCAGATATGGCTTGGGTAAATACAAGCTGTCCCCAGTTCATAATCCGAAGCTCTAAGTCGGTATTTGGAAGATTTGTCCAGGCCATGGTAAGCATATCATTGACCGGGTTTGGAGAAAGTAATATTGCTGCTTCTGCTAATGGTCCAACCATTTCCACTGCCAACACTTCACTCTCGATGACATTGCCATCGCTCAATAGCGCCGTAACTTTATAGTAGTTCAATCCATCAAGCACACTATCATCCAGAACACTGTAACTCTCTTGTCCGGCGAAAGCCGAAACCTGATCAATAATTTCCATGGACTCCAAATCTTGGCCGCGTTCGACCAAATAAGCAAGGACACCTGTAGCATCATCGACTGTCCAGAAAAGCTCGGCAATACCCGGCCCGGCCTGGGTCACATCCAGTAGGATGGATTGCGGACCATTTTGATCACAGACACCTACTGTCCAGCTGGTAATTCCAAACTGATGTTCTGCGATACAGGCATTGGTATAGGTTACATTATCACAGCCACAAACCGGATCAAACTCTGAAGTACAATTAAAGTTGGGATCGATAAGCGTAGGATCTATACAAGGCTCTAATCCCTGTCCGCAATCCGGGATTACGATGCTAAATGTATCAGCATGACAGCACCACAGCGGATCCAACCCATTCAGATCATATAAAACCACTTTATACTTCATGAGTGTTCCTGCCGGTGGTAACGGGTTTAGTACGGTGGTACTCAAAGGCGTACTTGAGCCCGGTGCGAGAGGAATATTCCACACGTTTTGTGATAGTGGCAGGCCATACGGATCAAGCACTTCCAAAACAATCTGGCCGGAAGGATGCGCAGGGTCGGTGTTATTGGTAACTGTAAAATTAAACGTAGCTGAACCGTCTGAGTTACAGAAGATTTCTTCTTCTGATACTGTTAAACAGGGCTGACAGAAAAACTCGAGCGTGTCGGAGCATACGGTTACCAGTTCTCCCGCGGCATTGAGTGCCTGCCAGTTGTAAACAACTTGCTGCGGCGTCTGACTAATACTATTTATGTTTTCAAGACAGAAAACCATACCTCCGCTGGCACCTAAAGGAATAGTAGGTCCGGAATTTGGGAACCAGGTCAAAAAGGTACCTGATCCTGCCACCGTCCATGTTCCGCTGCCATTGGCATTTGCGAAAGTGACGCCGGGTGTAAGAATTTCTGTTGTAATAGACACAAAATAATCTTCACAAAAATCATTGGTAACCGTAGTTTCGTAACAACAACCATCATCCGGGTTGTCTATTTCGGTGGCAGCTACACTGATGTTGTCGCAAGGATCCTGTGGGAGCAGCGTGATACAATGCTCAAAATGGCAACACATATAATCGTTGCTCAAAAAGATGACATCAAAGCAGAATGTGGTAGGTTGTGTGATAACAAATCCCGGATCAATAATGACCGGACCAGGGAACGGGCCTGAGTTTCCACCAGGAGCAATATTTACCGCCCAATAAGGATTATTTCCTGGCCACATAAATTCGGGTCCAGACTGGAATACGACAGAGGTCACGTTATAAGTCGAAAGATTATCGAGACTGAAGTAGTACTCGTAAGTTCCGTCAAGGGCACAACTTTCGGTGATACTATCATTGACGACCGCACCACAGCTAACCGGGCAATTTCCAAAATTCAGATCGGTAAAAAATTGATCCGTTTGATCTGTAACCACAACGGTATAGCTTCCAGTTGTAGGTAGCGATTGCGTATAACCTGGTTGTTGGACTTCACTTACAGTATAGGTTCCGGGAGGAACACCTACGAATTGATAAAAGCCATTTTGATCTGTCACAGTTGATTGAACAAGATTCCCATTGGCGTCATATAGTTCGATAGTCCATCCGGGAAGTAATGCGTCATTATCTGTAGCTCCGGGAGTATAATCGTATTTTCCGTTACAATCATTGTCTTCAAATTTGAATCCTGAGATAATACCTGTCGCTCCACAACACGCGCTTTCACCCAATACCCCAATGGAATTGAATAGGGTACCTTGAATATTAAGTCCCATGGCAACGGCGCCAATGTTGTAATGATCGGCCAACAAGCAATGTTTTCCGGCTGGAAGCTGGAGGTTTCCTGAAATCAAATCAGGTGTTCCGGCATGCCCACCGGCTAGTCCCAGAAAATGGACGGTACCATTAGCTTCCTGAATGGAGAGGTATAAAGAATCATCTACAAAAACTGAAAAATCGTAGCCCAGGTCGGCAGGTTCTTCCAGGCAAAAGCAATTTGCGAAGCGGAACGGACTCCCTGAAGGATTATTCGTTTGATAGGAAGGATTGTTATTTGCGGAGATCCATCCGGTATTAAACTGGTCGGCCCAGACTTGGTTACCGCCTGAAAAATAAGGCGGAATAACAAAAGCCGGATCCCCCGGATTGGCGGTGGCGGTTGAGTTTGGTGGCGCATTAATAAGCACCCAATCATCATCCGGCGCAACCGGAGAAATAACCGATTGTGCATCATTGTCATACCCCGTATTTACGTTTAATGAATCAAGTGCGCATAAAATCTGACCTTCTTCTGCGTAAGTAATAATGAGTTCCGGACAAAAATCCGGGTTTAAGGATTCACCCGAAAAAAAGGTCAGGTAATTGGAGGGGCTCTCATTGACCAGTTGAAAACACATTCCGAAATTCGGAATATTCAAATCTACCCAATCCTGAACCAGTCCGGTAAGATTGACTTGATAAGATTGATTCGAACTCGTTGATTGAGGCAGGACAGTATAGACCGTGCTTGCAGCTGGTTGATTCATCCACGTAAGACTGGTTTCATTCCAGGGGCCTGTTACGATCTTAAGATTCGTAGCATTTGCGGTTCCAGAATGTCCCGCAGGGGAGCCTGTAAGATTTAACTGTGCCGAAAGAATATTCGTCCCCGGCGCCAGGACAGAAAGGTCAAACTCCAGAAAGGAGCGATAAACAGCCTGATTAACTGGATTTCCTATCGTTGCAACTCTTAATACATTGTCCAGACCAAAAGACCCTGTTGCAAAGTTACTCCGCACATAGGCATCTTTTCCGTTTACACAAGGTTGCAGGGTGATGGTATTTTGTGAAAAAAGTTGAATGGCAAAAAGCATTAAAAAACTTATTAGCCATGTTTTTAGGTGGGTAATTGTTTTCATAATTGGAGGTCATAAATTCTGCCTACTCTATTTTGGCTTTTCGGCAATCGCCAAACCTGGAGTTCAGGTTTTCAGTAGGTAGTAGCACAGCCATTCTATTTCTTATGACTCCTTCAAAAAAAAACATAGATCACTCCATATTTTTAAGTGGCCGAC
>JAGQWR010000064.1 GCA_020437105.1 Saprospiraceae bacterium | reverse complement strand
AGCGAAGCGGAAATCGGCGCTCCCCCATTCCCTAAGCTCATTGTGGAGTGCTCGCTGCGCTCGCGGGAGGTCGGAACGTTAGGCGAATTTCTAAACTCTAAACTTTAAACTCTAAACTCTAAACTCTAATGTGCGAAGCGGAAATCGGCGCTCCCCATCCCCTACTACCCCGCATCAAAAAAATTAAACAACTTGCTCCGGTAAACCTTATTCTATTATTATTAAAATTACAGGAGGAAACAGACTAGCCAACATGCTCTCTAAATACCAAAATATGAAATTTATACCTACCCTTCTCATACTGGCATACTCGCTTTCTTTGGAGGCGATGAATTACACCTCTTATTTCACCGGAAATCCAATCGATGTCGTTACCAGTCCGGCGGGAGGGGTATGTATGATGGGCGGTGCTTCCGAAAGCGATGATGCCATGATTTGGTTTTTGCAACGCGCCAATGGAGGCGATGTATTGGTGTTGCGGGCTAGCGGCACAGATGGCTACAACGATTATTTGTATAGTCAACTGGGGGTCACGGTAAACTCGGTGGAGACGATCGTTTTCCATAATGCCAATGCAGCTACGGATGCCTATATCCATCAGCGGATTCAGCAAGCGGAAGCAATTTGGTTTGCCGGCGGAGATCAGTGGGACTATGTTTCCTATTGGCGAAATAACCTGATCGAAGATTATCTCAATGATGCCATTCAAACGCGAAATGCTGTAATTGGAGGTACCAGTGCGGGAATGGCCATTCTGGGCGGATATTATTTTTCTGCCGAAAACGGAACAGTGAGTTCCAATCTGGCACTCGGAAATCCGTATCATCCAAATGTGACAGTTGACTCAGAAGTCTTTCTGGAGGTGCCTTATCTTTCGGATGTCATTACCGATACCCACTACGATAATCCAGACAGAAAAGGCCGGCATAGTGTCTTTCTCGCCCGGATATTAACAGATGAGGGGGTCGAAGCCAGGGGAATCGCCTGCGAAGAATATACGGCCGTTTGTATAGACCAAAATGGCCTGGCCCGTGTTTTTGGCGAATATCCTTCCTATACAGATGTCGCCTACTTCATTCAGACAAATTGCGAACTCCCGGTGCGTACGCCTGAAACCTGTACATCCGGCAGTCCCTTAACCTGGAATTTAAACCAGCAGGCATTGCGTGTTTATCAGGTCAATGGCACCACCACAGGTACCAATACATTCAACCTGGCAGATTGGCAAACAGGAAGCGGCGGCAGCTGGCGAACCTGGTATGTCAACAACGGGAGTTTATCGACCACCAATGGGAGTCAGATCACGTGTAGTATTTTGCCCGTCGAACTGCTGTATTTCAATGCGGAACTTACAAACAGACAGGCAGTAAAGCTCAGTTGGGCGACAGCCTGGGAAGCAGAAAATGCCGGATTTGTGATCGAGCACTCAAGTGACGGCAGAAACTGGAAAGACCTGGCCGAATTGCAAGGGCAAGGCAACAGTTCCGAAACACAGCTTTATTCGTGGGTGCACCTGGCACCTGCACGTGGCATTACTTATTACCGGCTCCGGCAAATAGATCAAGATGGATCAGTAGCGTTTTCGGATATTCGTTCGGTAGAAATACAATCTGGCGATGCCTTGAATATTTATCCCAATCCGACTTCCGGTGCGCTTTTCATATCAAATAAAAGCTCAGAGGAGTTGATGTTCAGCGTTTACGGAAATACAGGTCAGATTTTGGTGAACCAACAAACAATCAGTCCGGATTCAGAGATCCAGTTAAATCAGTTGGCTTCGGGTATTTACTGGCTTCGCTACCTGGATGAGGCAGGAGAGATGTTTACAAGAAAACTGGTGGTCGTTAAGGACTAGTAGCGTTGCTTATTGTGGAGCATTCGCTTTGCTCATTGTGGAGGGCTCGCTGCGCTCGCGTGGAGCATTCGCTTCGCTTATTGTGGAGAGCTCGCTGCGCTCTCGTGGAGCATTCGCTTTGCTCATTGGGGAGAGCTCGCTTCGCTCACTGGGGAGGGCTCGCTTTGCTCGCGTTTGAAGTGTTACGCGAATTTTTAATCTCTCATCTTTAAACTCTAAACTGGATCCTGCGATCGTTGGCATAACCTCCCCCAAGGAGTGCCTGAGCGCTGAAACTCAAACAGCCTATAAGTGTTTATCTGATAAATAATGAAAAATGATAGAGATAGGAATAGATAGTTTTGCTGCAGCCCCCAGCAGTTCTAACATTAGACAAACACAAGCACTCAACGAATTACTGGAAAGGATTGAACTGGCCGACCAGGTCGGGTTGGATGTCTTTGGTATTGGTGAACATTATCGGAAAGAATTTTTAGACTCGGCTTCGCCGATGATCCTGGCGGCTGCGGCCTCCAGAACCAGTCGGATTCGATTAACAAGTGCTGTAACTGTATTGAGTGCCGCAGATCCGGTTAGGGTGTTTCAAAATTTTGCGACGCTTGACTTAATCTCCAAAGGCCGCGCTGAAATAGTAGCTGGCAGGGGGTCCTTTATTGAGTCTTTCCCCTTGTTTGGATTAAACCTGCAGGAATACGATGATATTTTTATAGAGAAACTGGACCTGCTATTAAAGATTCGGGATAATGAATTTATTACCTGGTCTGGCAAATATCGTCCGGCATTAAATAATCTACCTGTTTATCCGCGACCGAGGCAAAACCACTTGCCTATTTGGTTAGGTGTTGGCGGCACCCCCGCTTCCTTTGCCCGCGCTGGATTTTTGGGCCTCCCCCTCATGGTAGCTGTCATTGGAGGCGAAACCCATCGCTTTGGTCCCTTGGTTGATTATTACCGGGAAGCAGGGGAAAAGGCCGGGCATTCGCCGGAAAAATTAAAAGTAGGCTTGCATTCGCTGGGTTATGTGGCAAACAATAAGGAAGAAGCCATCAGCGATTATTATCCCGGCTATGCCGAAATGTTTACCAAAATCGGAAAGGAACGCGGTTTTTCGCCCGTTTCCCGAGCGCGCTTTGATGCCCAAAATGGACCCACCGGCGCCCTACTGGTCGGCGGACCGGAAGAGGTAGCAGAAAAAATACTCCGACATAGCGAGTCGCTCGGAGGAATTTCCAGGTTTACCTTTCAAATGGATGCGGGTATTTCTCATGAAAAACTGATGAAGTCTATTGCTTTAATTGGGGAAAAGGTGAAGCCGTTGGTGGGGTGAGGGCTCGCTTCGCTCATTGTGGAGAGTTCGCTTTGCTCACTGGGGAGGTCGGAACGTTAGGCAAATTTCTAAACTCTAAACCCTCATCTCTAAACTGGATCCTGGGCATAATCTCCCCAAAGGAGCCAACGGCTCCGAATCTCCCCCTATTTTCGCCAGAAGGCGGAAATAACTCCCCAGCCGATTGAGCGAAGCGGAAATCGGCGCTCCCCTATCCCCCAAACAAAGAAAATGCTTCTCCTTTCACCAACTTAACCCCGCCTTCTAATATTAATTTGGCCTCGCTGAAATCTGCGTTTGGAAAGAAGATATCTGTGATATTAGTAGAACCACCATCGGCAAATAATTCAGCGGAAGCGACATCAAAGTAAAGATGCATTTTTAGCTTGGGATTGGAGGAAGCACGAGGCGCATAATGAATATTGGATGCAAAAAGTTCTGAAAAATCAGACTTTCCAGCATGGGTACGGTCACTAAAAAACTGGTTGCTTTCCAGGTTGAAGCCAATCTGATAGACTTCTCCAAGTGTGTTTCGGAGCTCTATAACGGCAGTACCATTTTCTGCGCTTAAAGCGAATTCAAGTACGAGTTCTGTGCCAGTTTCATAAAAAGGAATGGAGCCTGCCGCCGGAATTTCAACGCGGGTGCTTCTTAAGCTTTCCAGCTCTTTGACTGGCGGTGTAAGCAGGCGATAACCGGATTCTGTTCCCACCAAACTCAGCTCCCGGGGAAGCGTCATGGCCGAACGCCAGGATGCTGTCGGAACTACCTGTGCATAATTCCAATTGCTCATCCAACCCATAAATAAGCGTCGATTGTCGGGCGCATCCGACCAGGTAACGCCGGCATAATTATCCCGCCCATAGTCGAGCCAGATGCCCTGCGAAGGATTCCCCTGCTCCCCTTCCGGAACAGCCACATCTTCGGCGAAAGCCGGATCCAAAGTAAAAGTCTTGCCATCAAAATCACCGACGAAGTACTGGGTGGCAGAGCCTCCATTCGGCCCGCCGGGATTCAGACTTAGTAACAATACCCATTTTTGAGTGTCGGTTCCTTTAACAGTCATTGGAAAGAAGTCCGGACATTCCCAAACACCTCCGTGGGCACCATAATGCTGGCCAAAATCACTTAGTTTGGTCCAGTTTTTTATGTCTGTAGAGGCATAAAAGATTACTTTATCCCAAGCGGCAAGTACCATCAACCACTGCTCGCGGGTTGCATCCCAGATTACTTTTGTATCCCTAAAATCTTTTATACCCGGATTGGGGATTACCGGATTGCCGGAGTATTTGGTCCAGGTACGTCCTTTATCATTGCTATATGCGATGCCCTGGTATTGATAATCCTCCCTTCCTGCCTGTTCGCCTTCCATATTGTGGTAGGTAAACATGGCCACCATAGGCGGACGCCCCTCTTTGCCAAACCCACTTGAATTGTTCCAATCGATGACAGCACTACCAGAGAAAATATATCCGAGGGAATCGGGATACAAGGCAATAGGCAAATGCTCCCAGTTTACCATATCCTTGCTAACTGCATGTCCCCAATGCATCGGGCCCCAAACTGTCGAGTCCGGATAATGCTGATAGAATAAATGGTACTCCCCTTCATAATAGACCATACCGTTTGGGTCATTCATCCATTTACCAGGAGGCGTAAAATGAAAATTTGGCCGATGGGGTTCAGACTTCATTGTTGCTTCTGATACGGCCACTTCCGACTCCTCCGGGGTGGATTCCGTGCAGGAAAAAAGGGAAAGCTGGCACACAAAAACCAGGGATAAAAGACGGAAGAGTTGCATATATATCGATTGAAAAGTGATTGTAAAACAGATCCTTAATCCGGAATAGCGCCCGGCTGAGTGGCTACATAAGCACCCCGGGCACAAGCCAGATCCAGACAGTGTTGAATATCGGGCTTTTGCAAATAGTTGTGGATGAAAGCCGAGAGAAAAGCATCGCCACTCCCCACTGAATCCACCACTTCTATTTTTAATCCCGGACTCTGAAATACATGGCCGTCAGAATAGGCTTCGGCGCCTTTTTCTCCCAGGGTTTGAATGATAATCTGCAGGCCAAAACGCGCTTGTAAGGACTCGTAAAACTGACCGGCATCCAAATCAAATAAGTGCATCAGCAACTCGGCTTCCTCGTCGTTAATTTTCAGAATATCCGCAGATTCCAACAGTTGTTCTATCAGCGATCTATCAAAATAATTCAAACGAATATTCAAATCACACACTTTCAGGTTGGCCTGCTCCAGAAGCTTAAAAAGGCTTGCCTGACTTGTTGCATTTCTGGAAGCCAGACTGCCATAAACAAACACATCAGCTTCCTGAACTAAGGCCATGTTTTCGGAATCTGCCTGGATAAAATCCCAGGCAGCAGGTTGTTTTATCTCATAGGCAGGTTTTCCGAGCGCATCCAGCGTGACATGCACGATACCGGTTGGGTACAAGGCATCAACAGCTGTGAAATCTGTTGAAATCCCTTTTTTAACCATTTCTTCCAGAATTTCCCGGCCATGATCATCTGCACCTACCCGGCTAATCATATAACCGCTTGAACCCTGTTGCGCAATATGCGCAGACACATTAAAGGGGGCACCGCCTAATTTTTTTCCTTCAGGATATACATCCCACAAGACCTCGCCAAAACACACGATCTTCTTATTGCTATCAGCCATAGTATAGTTGCTTGGGTGCTCTAATTATCCGTTTCTCCTGTGAGTTTTTTCTGCAATTCTTCGAGCGGTACACCTTTGGTTTCAGGCATCATGAAAATCACAAACAACAATTGAAGGACCATCATGCCGGCAAAAAAGCAGTAGATCACCCATTCGTTGCCTTTCAAAGCAGCCATGATTGGCAGAGTGACCATAGTAATAGTGGCCGCGAATACCCAGTGGGTTCCACTTCCAAACGACATGCCATTATCCCGAACAGAATTGGGGAAAATTTCGGAGATAAAAACCCAGATCACAGCACCTTGTCCGATGGCATGAGAGGCAATAAATCCGCAAATAAAGAAAATGACCAGCCCTCCTGTACCACCGGTGAAAGAAGCCCAGGCCACTGCCAATAAAAAAGTGATATAACCGATGCTGCCAAAGATCATTAATTGTTTTCGTCCGAGGCGGTCGATTAAATACATTCCCAAAAGGGTGAAAACCAGATTAACCACGCCAATTGGAACGGAAGCAGCGAGTACATTATCCGGATCAATGCCCATGCTTTCAAAAATCCGGGGTGCATAATACAGGACGAAATTGATCCCCGACAATTGATTGAAAAAGGCAATCAGGAATGCCAGTGTAATAGGCTTGTTGTATTTTCCGGAATAAAAGGTTTTAATCCCGGCAGTTTTGACCGTCAGAGAATCCTGAATAATCTTTATTTGTGCTTTAATATCTGCCAGCGGATTGATACGCTTCAAAATAGCGCTTGCACCTTCCACATCATTTCGTTGCACCAACCAACGCGGACTTTCCGGAATACCCAATACCATAACACTATAAATAGCAGCAGGGAAAGCCTCAATACCCAACATCCAGCGCCAGGCATTTTCACCCAGAGTATTTCCCAAAAAGTAATTAGACAGGTAGGCAACCAGGATACCAAATACAATATTAAACTGGTACATCGCGACCAGGCGTCCGCGCTTGTCTGCCGGAGCAATCTCTGATATATAAATCGGAGCGGCAACAGAAGATGCACCTACTCCCAGGCCTCCAATAAATCGGAAGAAGGAAAAGAAATATTCATCGGGTGCCAGGCCGGAACCCAACGCTGAAACAAGGTATAATACACCAATCCAAAACAAGGTTTTCTTCCGTCCGAGTCGATGACAGGGAATGCCTCCAAAAAGTGCGCCGATGACTGTCCCCCAAAGCGCCATCGCCATGATAAATGTACTGTGGTACCAGTCTGAGGTGCCCCACAGTGCCTGAATAGGCTTATCTGCTCCGGAGATGACAATAGTATCAAATCCAAAAAGGAAACCGGCTAAGGCTACCGTAATGGACCAGGAAAGAATTTTGTTGGATTTCATTAAGTGTTCATTTTTTAAGCGCGTGGTTATGAAAGGCTATTGCAGGCCAATTGGTATTGAGGAAATCAAAAAACAGAAAACCGCAAACTCGCAAAGCGTTTTTCATCCTGCAATAAAATATAATACATTCCGGAAGCCAAATTATGGGTATCGAAAATCAATTGCTTTCCGTTTTGTTGCATGCTGACGGATTGTATCTGCCCGGCAACATTGCTCACCTGCCAGGTAAATCCGGATAAATCCAGGCTGGATTCCATGATTATTTCGGCTGTCGCCGGATTTGGATACAATACCAAATCACTGGAAATGTCTGTCGATTGGAGGTTCGACATGATCACGCGTTCCAATACAATATCGTCCACCCAAACATCAATATTAGCGGCTCCCTTTGGGGCAAACATCAGGATAATTTCGGTAGTGTTATCGCCTGTGGTAAAGGTCTGGCTATATTGCTGCCAGGCGCCTGAACTGGCAAAAACGGAATCGGCAAAAATTTCTTCAAACTCGGGCACCACTTCCTCTACCTGTATAATTAAATCTCCTTCCGTGTATCCATACCGAATGCCGTTCCCTCCCTGATACCAAAAACTCAGGTTATATTCTGTTTGTGGCGAAACGGGAATAACCTGCGCTGCCCGGTCATAACCAGTTGCGGTAGTTCCCGCTCCATTCAGCCAGGGTTCGCCAAGATTTTGACTTGAATTTTGAAGGACACTCAAAAACCCATCTCCGCTATGTGCCAGCGTGGGTTCGTAGATAAACTCTCCGTCAACCGTTACGGCTGTCCAATTGTCTATATATTCGGGATAGGTTGGAATCGGTGTACCCGTTGGCGGACCAACAGTAGCCGTTTCAAAACCGGGGTTAAGTACCAGGTTTTGGGCGTTTAGGCTGATACTGCCCGAAAACAGGCAAAAAACGAGGAAGAGGAGCGATTTTTTCATTTGTTCAATATTTATTGGTATTGCCTTCAAATTATTACTTTACCAGAGAAAACAGAACAAAAACCAGGAATATATGCGCCTTATCCGTTTTTTTATGCTTCCCCTCCTGCTGACTATTGGCTGCCAGCCGATTGAGCCTCCTACTCCACCGCCAGCACCTACCGACACGGAGGCCTTCACGGCTGCACTGGAAAACCACCTGGCCACAGTAAGAAACAAAGATTATGAAAGCCTGGTAAATACATTACCCGAAAGGGAATACCCCATGCAACTCATTTTACCGGATGGTACCCGTATGCAAACGGTGGGCGAATTTCTGGATATGCACCAGGAGTGGTTTCAGGATAGCAGTTGGACAATGGACACCCAAATACTTTTTGCTGACCGCCAGGGCGATTATGGCATGGCTGTTGTGGAAGCAATGTATCGCGAAGCAGATCGCGGTGGCAAACCCTATTTCCATAAAATGTATATCACTTATGCACTCAAGGAATTTGAAGATAAATGGCTGGTGGTGATGGATCATGCCAGTACGGTGGAAAAATCGGAGTAAGCCAAAAAAGGCGGATACTGAGTCACGTGCTCACCCTCGATTCTTTATGGAATCCAGCTGTTATGGGCTGGCATTTGCTAGAATAAGCCGGAAATTGTCCTCGTTGGCAGAAATGCATACGTACTACGCGAACAAAGAGCATAGGTAAAGCATTAATAAGAAAATACTTCACCTATGCTCTCCTCCACCCAGAAAGCTATTCCCTTCGTCAATACGGCTACAGAACAAATACATGCCGCCGCCCAATACCTGTCCATGGCGGGGAAGTTTTTCCTGGAAAATAAACCGGACGACAGCCATACTAATTTGGGCTGGGACGCTACCCGCTCCTGTTTTATCGGACGAAATTTAGGCGGTCCACAACAGGTATCGCTTGCTTTGTTTCCGGAGTCGTTTTCACTGGTACTGCTCAATGCGCAATTGGAACCTATTTCGGAGTTGGCTTTAGATGGTCTTAGGCTACAAGAAGGCGAAGACTGGGTAAAAAGGACGCTTTCAAGTGTGGGACTTGAAAATCCGGATTATCGGCTGGATTTGCATTATCAGTTGCCTGAATATGCTATTTTCAAAACAGGACGGTTTGAGAAGAAATTAGACGAAAGTCATTTGGCATTCAGTACGATCCGGTCGCTTGGTGATCAGGTATTAAAGCAATACCAGCCCAATTTTGAGCATGCTTCCGAACTGCGCACCTGGCCCCACCATTTTGATCACGGGATATATTGTCCGCTGGCTTTTAATACTGCCGGAGAGCCAATCAAATCGATCAGTTTGGGTTTGGCCATCCATGACGCCACCATTCCGGAGCCCTATTTTTACATTACGCACTGGCAGGAGGATCCGGCTGCACAGGCTGCTTTTCCTTCCCTTCCGGGGAAAGCCTACTGGAATACCACCGATTTTACCGGGGCGATCTTAAAAATATCAGATTTACTGGCTCTGGAGAGCGAATTGGAGCGCAAGGAGCAAATACACCACTACTTTCTGGAAGGGATCCGGCAGTCGCTGGGATTTATGAAATTGCCACCAATCCCCTTTAGTCAGGGAGCTGAATAAAAAAAGCATCAACAATCCCTATTGAGTAGCTTAAATAATGAACAGATTTTTATCTTTGCGGCATATCCAACCAAATCTACTGCCCGGATGGTGGAATTGGTAGACACGCAGGACTTAAAATCCTGTTCCTGTTGAGGGAGTGCGGGTTCGATTCCCGCTCCGGGTACACAAAGACCCTGGTTTGTTTGAACCGGGGTCTTGTTGTTTAATAAAAAGCCTTTTACTCCCCTTTCCGCACAGGCTGCAGCTGCTCCATTTCTTCATCCGTAAACAAACGCGATTTTATCACAAAGCGGATGCCCATCGGTATTTCCGCTGAAAAACTAGATCCACGTCCCGGAACGACATCAACTGTCAGCTGGGTATGTTCCCAATATTTAAACTGGTCTTGCGACATGTAGAAATCGCACTGGTGAATAGTACCCAACCAAACATCTGTTTCATTAATCATCAATTCGCCTTTAGGAAAACACATGGGCGAAGATCCGTCACAACAACCTCCGCTTTGGTGAAACATTAATTCGCCATGCTGCTTACGTAATTCATCAATCACCGCTGTTGCTTTTCCACTTGCTAAAATTCGTTTAACCATATAGATTTAATTTAGAACAGGCACCGGATGTAATTAATATACCCCGGCACCTGTTTCTGGAATAAACACCTTATCTATTAACACTTATGCCTCTAAAAGAAACCTAAGGCATTTTTATCATAAGAAATCAGCATGTTTTTGGTCTGGCGGTAATGGTTGAGCATCATTTTATGCGTTTCCCGACCAATTCCGGATTTTTTATATCCGCCGAAAGGCGCATGAGCCGGATACGCATGATAACAATTCACCCAAACACGTCCTGCCTGTACCGCTCTCGAAATTTGGTATGCCTGGTGCATATCGCGTGTCCAGACGCCTGCACCTAAGCCGTAAAGCGTATCATTCGCGATTTCAATGGCTTCGGCTTCATCTTTAAAGGTGGTTACACAAACCACGGGGCCAAAAATTTCTTCCTGGAAAACCCGCATTTTATTATTGCCTTTCAAAATCGTGGGTTGAATGTAATAGCCGCCTTCCAGGCCTTTGTTGTATGCAGCGGCACCACCGGTTAAGACCTCGCAACCTTCCTCTTTTCCAATTTCAATATAGTTTAGAATCTTTTCATACTGGTCATTGGAAGCCTGAGCACCCATCATGGTATTCGGATCTAAAGGGTGGCCTAGTTTAATCGCCTCAGCACGCTCTACCACACGCTCCATAAAGGCATCATAAATACTTTCCTGAACCAGAATACGGGAAGGACAGGTACATACTTCGCCCTGATTAAGCGCAAACATTACAGCGCCTTCCAAACACTTGTCAAAAAAGGCATCATCGGCGTCCATGATACTTTCAAAGAAAATATTGGGCGACTTTCCGCCTAATTCCAGTGTTACCGGTATAATGTTTTTAGACGCATACTGCATGATCAACTGTCCCGTCGTTGTTTCACCGGTAAATGCAATCTTGTTGATCCGCGGGTTAGAAGCCAGCGGTTTTCCAGCTTCCAAGCCAAATCCATTTACGATATTCAAAACTCCGGGAGGCAGGATATCCTGAATCAATTCAGCCAGAATCATGATTCCAACCGGTGTTTGCTCGGCAGGTTTTAAAACAACACAGTTACCGGCAGCTAAAGCAGGTGCTATTTTCCAGGTGGCCATCAAAATGGGAAAATTCCAGGGAATAATCTGTCCCACAACGCCTAAGGGTTCAGGAATATTCAGGGAAACCGTAGAAGCGTCTAACTCACTTGCCGTACCCTCTTCTGCCCGAATAACTCCGGCAAAGTAGCGGAAATGATCAATGGCCAAAGGCATATCCGCTGCTCTGGTTTCCCGAAGTGCTTTCCCATTGTCCCAGGTTTCGGCCCGAGCAAGGACTTCCAGGTTTGCTTCCATCATATCAGCTACTTTGAGGAGCATATTACTGCGCTCTGTAGCAGATGAAGTATTCCATTTAGGAGCCGCTGCCCAGGCTGCATCAAGTGCAAGTTCAATATCTTCGGCAGTAGAGCGGGCCACCTTTGTAAAAACCTTCCCGTCAACCGGGGAGATATTGTCGAAGTATTGGCCTTTAACCGGACTTACCCACTTGCCACCTATGAAGTTATCGTACTTATCCTTAAAAACGGGCTTTTCCAATACATTGCTAGCGGTTGTTGCTACATTGCTCATACCAATAAAATTTTATTTTTTTACAATAATTCTGAAACTCCAAGCAATAGTCGAATTAAATTCTAACTTATTACTGATTACAAAATTATGTACTGAAACCAGGCTTACATTGTCTTATTCTATTAAAAATGTGAACAATCCTCGCAATGTTGCCTGCCAAACAGTTTTATGCCCGTCATTTATTTGTTAGCTGCATATTTATCCGCATCTTTATTTTGTTCTTACAGTCATACTCCCAAATAAGTTTCAATAGTGATTACGGATAAAATATTGAAAAATCGCCGATTAGAAACCTTGGTGGAAAACCAAACCTCCTATGCGTTGAAAAGTGCAGAAATGCATGTATTTGAAACACACCAGGAAGCCGAACAAATCTTGCTGAAATTTCACCAGCCTGTTTTAGCGAGTATGTTGGAGGGAAAGAAAATCATGCACCTCCACAACATGACATCATTTGATTTCCTGCCCGGCGAATCACTGATTTTACCGCCGGATGAATTGATGTGCATTGATTTTCCGGAAGCAAAAATGGATAATCCTACCCGATGCCTGGCAATGGCCATTGCAGAAGATAAAATTGAACAGACTGTCAATTTCCTAAATGAAAATCGACCAAAACTAGACCAGGATTGGGCGTTTACAGATTACAATTTCCATTTCACCAATGACATCGCGATCCAGCAGATTATTCAACGCCTGCTTTTCCTGTTTACAGAAAACCATGCTTCCAAGGACGTCTTTGCAGATTTCATGCTGCAGGAACTCATCATCCGGATTTTACAGACGGAAACCAAAAAGATTTATTCTGATAAAACGATGAAACTGAGTAGCAGTCACCGACTGGCCTACATCATTCAATTTATTCGAAACAACCTGGACAAGGATCTTACGATCAAGGAATTGAGCAATAAAATTTACATGAGTGAGTCAAATTTCCACCGCGTTTTCAAAAATGAATTAAACATTTCGCCGATTGACTTCATCAATAATGAACGCATCAAATTGGCGACAAGCTTATTACAGGATCCGCGCAAGAAAGTAAAAGATGTGTATATGGAATGCGGCTTTAACAGCCTGTCTTATTTCATCCGAATGTTTAAACGCAAAGAGCAGCTATCTCCCAAAGAATACCAAATTAGCACCAAAGGATTTTTGTCATAGCAGTCGTTTATGAGTATGTTGGTCCTGCTGTAAACGAGCAAGGGTTTAGATTATAGTTTATAGTTTATAGTTTATTGTTTAGAGATTAATGAACAGTCTCCGAGCAGGCCTTAAAACAAGGACCGAATCCTCCCGGTTTAAACGCTTCAAACGCGTTAAACCTTCGCGAAGCGAAATCAATATAAAAGCGCCGGATATTTTCTCAATTCAGTTGGATTTTCAGCTTGCTTCACCAAATAATCAGCGACATCTGCTCTATTGATCCCACCGATTTTAATGCCTTTATAAAGTTTTGTTTCAACCTTATAATTTTCCGTCATGGGCTCATCTAATAATCTTCCGGGGCGCACAATCACCCAGTTCATCCCTGAATTAGATATCAACTCCTCCATTTTAGATTTGTCGGCATAAACATCTTTCAAAAAATATTTGATGAAGATATTTACAAACCAGGAAACATAGTTCCGGCTGTCGCCAGCCCCAAAACCGGTGACAAAAATAAATGGAATTTGCGTGTTCGAAGCATCCTGAACAGCCACTAGGAGTTTAGTAAAATCAGAAAACAAGGTGGTGGACTTCATATTCTTTGAGGTTCCCAATGTTACCAGAACAGCATCTGCATGCTGAATTGATCGGATCAAATCCGGCTTATGGAGGGCATTTCCCTGGATTGGTTTCAGATTAGGGCTTTTGGGTAACCCAATTTCAGATCGTGAAAGCGTTGTCACCTTATGCTTGCGATCTAATGCTCTTTTAGTAGCTTCCAGGCCAATACCAGCCGAGGCACCAATTATTGTTATATTCATAAGTATCAGCTCGTTTTTAGCTGCTTCCACAGCTGGCTACCCAATCGTCTTTAATATTTGCCGAATATAGGAGTTTATTTTATTGATCACCGTGATTTCTATCCGATAAGTTGAGTTGGATAGCCCGAAATCACAAAACACTGTATATCAATATTTTAACACAACACATCAAGCACTTTCCATACGGATGGAGCCAGACTGCCTGTGCCTTCAGGATTGAAAAGTAAAGTGCTATACCTAATCCGGTAAAGGTCCTGTCTAATTCAAATGCTGGCAAGCAAAAACACACAATATCCACCCTCATGACGAACAAATTACAAGGCCTATGTCCTGTTTCATTTAGCTGATTATGTTACTTTTAGCCGCGAAAAGCATTATGGTATTCAGTAATCCTTCATTTTTTTATTTATCTAACCCGAGTAACATGAAATTAAACTACTTTTTCATTGTCTTACTCTTGGGCGTTTTTTCATTTACTGCAAGCGCACAAGAAGGTCCCATTTACCAGGGCACAGTATCATCCGTAGAGTATGTAACTTCACTGGAATCAAGACCTCTTGATCTAATTGCTCCTGATGATACACCAAGAGAAGCGAAAGACAAACGATCAATCGAATTAGAGAATGCAATTATTGCCGGAAAGGACCCTCAGACAGAGGATGACTATTTCGTAAGAAACAAAACCGGACTGGAACAGAGTCGGATGATGCCACCCGCTTCTCTGGTTTTCAATGCCTATTCGTCTAACTCACAACCTACAGACCCCTCTTTAGCTGTTGGACCGAACCATGTTGTTGTGGTTTATAACACCGGCTTTACGATTTATGATAAATCCGGTAACCAATTATTGGGCCAGACCTCCCCGAATCCGGCAATTTTCCCTTCCGGAGGTTGCTGTGACCTGACAGTGTCTTATGACAATGCTGCCGACAGATGGGTGATGACTTTCCTCGGATCAGGTGCCCAAATTGCGGTATCTGATGGCCCTAACCCGCTCACAGCCGGTTGGTACATTTATACTATTTCCGCTATCCAGGATTACCAAAAATTATCTGTTTGGAGTGACGGATATTACATTACAGAAAATACCGGCGGTTCCAATAAAGTTTGGGCTTTGGAAAGATCGGCCATGCTGGCTGGTAACCCAGGAGCTAAAATTCTAGGTTTTAACCTGCCTGGTCTGGTAACTTCCGGATTTTTTAGTCCACAGGTATTGAATGTTACAGATAGTAACCTACCAGCAGCAGGTGGTGCTACCGTTGTATATATGCAAGACAATGCCTGGTCAGGTGTATCTATTGACCATATTAAGTTGTGGACGATTGATGTAGATTGGGTTACAACTTCAAACTCTTCCATTTCTACAGCACAACAAATAAATACAACGCCGTTTATCAGTGTATTTGACAATGGTAGTTTCTCAAACCTGTCACAACCAGGTGGTGGTTCATCCATTGATGCTCTTCAGGCCACGATTATGAACCAGGCGCAGTTCCGAAAATTTGCTACCCATAACTCTGCTGTATTCAACTTTGTGGTGGATACAAATGCCGGTAGTGGTGAGTTGGCAGGTATTCGCTGGTTTGAATTCCGCCAGAGCGGTGATAATCAGCCTTGGTCTCTTTATCAGGAAGGCACCTATACCGCACCAGACGGAAGACATGCCTGGCATGCCAGTTTAGCAATGGATGCTGCGGGTAATATCGGTATGGGATATACCTCTATGTCCGGACCTAGTACCCCGACTACAGTACGGGTAAGCTCTTACTTTACAGGTCGATTAGCCAGTGATCCACTGGGTGTAATGACAGTTGCAGAAGGACTTATTGCTAACGGAAACCAGAATTTCTCGGGATTCCGTTACGGCGATTACAGTAAAATTGATGTTGACCCGTCCAATAACTCCTCTTTCTGGTTTATCAATGAGTACATGAGTTCCGGAAGAAAAGGAGTTGTCGGTGTTTTCGATATCGTTTCTGGTCCGCCTGATACGCAGGCTCCAACCGACCCAACCAATTTGGTTGCCAGTAACATTACTACTTCAGGAGCAACACTTGATTGGAACGCTTCTACAGATAATGTCGGCGTAGCTTTTTACAATATATACATTGACGGTGCCCCGGTAGGTACTTCCGCAACACCGACTTTTAATGTGACTGGTCTTGCTCCATCCACACTTTATACGGCTACCGTAAATGCACAGGATGCAGCGGGTAATACCTCCGGATTTGCTACTACCACATTCACGACATTAGCTGGTATTGATACCCAGGCACCAACGACTCCAACAAACCTGGTTGCATCAAATCCAACAAGTTCAACGATCGATCTGGACTGGAATGCTTCAACTGATAATGTTGGTGTGGTAGGTTACGAGATTATTATGACTGGAGGCGTCATCTACGGTACTGTTCCTGGTAATTCTGCAACAATAACCGGATTGGCTCCAAATACCTTTTATAAATTTAAAGTACGTGCATTTGATGCTGCTGGTAATTATTCCGGGTTAAGTAATCTGGCGAGTGAGACCACCACAGGTGGTAGCGATACACAGGCTCCAACTACTCCAACCAACCTGACAGCAACTAACCCAAGCAGCTCGACTATTGATCTGAACTGGAATGCATCTACTGATAATGTTGGTGTAACAGGTTATGAGATTTTTGTAGATGGAAGCAGCTACGGTACTGTTGGCGCTACTACTTCCACTACTGTAACAGGATTGTCAGCCAACACAACTTATGCATTTAATGTGCTTGCCTTTGATGCTGCCGGAAATAATTCCGGAATGAGTAATACAGCAAATGAAACCACTACAGGTGGCGGTGGCGGAACAGGCCAAATTGCAGCTTATTATTTTGAAACGGGTATCGACGGTTGGATAGATGGAGGAAGTGATTGTGTTTGGGGATTTTCACCCGGTGCTTATGAAGGACAAGGATGTATCAGGCTTCGAGATGATTCAAACACCTCCAACGCAATTTCCCCAGTTTTGGATCTTTCCGGAAATAATGAAGTAACATTTGAATTCCATTACTATCCTAGAAGTATGGAAGCAGGTGAAGATTTCTTTGTAGAGTTCTTCAACGGTTCTACTTATGAGGTTATCGGACAATATGTAAGTGGTGTAGATTTTAATAATAATTCATTTTATTCTCCACCACTTATTGTTCTCGATGCTGGCACCTATAATTTTAATGCAAATAACCGGTTCCGTATTCGTTGTGATGCCAGTGCAAATAATGACCAGATCTTTTTTGATCAGGTGATCATCAGTGGAGATAATGTTGCACCACTTGCTCCTGCATCTCCAGTTGTTGAAAATCCGAATACTGAAATCTTAAAATCATTTATTGAGAGTACCGAGGAAAACATTAAAATTTATCCAAATCCGGCCAACTCAGAATTGACTATTGAGATGAAAGAGAACAATTATGATGAGATCGTCATTTTCTCTTCCAGTGGACAAAAAGTGTACATTGCTGAAAAAGGCGTTGAGAAAATTACAATTAACGTTTCTCAATTTACTCCGGGAATGTATTTTGTCAGATTTATTGCAAATGGAATTGCGACAACGCAGCGTTTCATCAAACAATAATTATAACTGAGAATAATAAATAAGTTTACAAAGCGGCATCAAAATTAATTGATGCCGCTTTGTTATTTTTAGGAAAGAAACAAGTACAAATGCCAAAAGTACTTTACCGGGTTTATGTAATTGAATTGTCGAAAAAAGCATTCACGGAAAATGCCAAATTTCGAATGGCCAATCCGCAGTACAATGGTGTTCAGCAATGTTTATACGTTGGCATGACAAGCAAAACGCCTGCTGAAAGATTCGAGCAGCATAAAATGGGCTATAGAAATAAGAAAGGCCATAAATTATCTTCAGCTATTGTTCAAAAATATGGCATGTATCTTCGACCAAGTCTTTATGAACACCTGGAGCCGATGAGTAGATCAGAAGCTTTGAAAACAGAAGAAGAACTAACGCTTGAATTAAGAAGAAAACTGCATGCCGTCTGGTCTAATTAGCCGGAACCAGGCTTGAGCTGTTTGGGTATAGCCATTTACTTTTGGGGATTGTATTTTGTGTGCTCGCTAACTTACAATAAGTAAAGGAATTTTCACATGGTGCCTTACCCTGTCGATCGTGGTTCCGAAAACAAGGTCCTTAAATCGTTTATGTCCATGTACGCCCATAACAAGGAGGTCAATATCCTGTTCAGAAATTACTTTTACTATTTCAGTAGCTGGATTTCCAAAACCAATTTTGATGTCTATTGAATAACCCAATTCCTGCAAGGTATTCTGATATTTGACCAGACTATCATAATCCAACTGGGTTTCATAATCTAAGGTATTTGTACCCAGATATCGGGCAGCTGCACTTTCCACAATATGAATAATAGTATAGTTTGCAGCTTTTCCTCCCTGATTCAATGCACTTCTGATTATTTCTTCATCTCGACCAGAAAAATCAATAGCCAACGCAATGTGCGAATAGGAAATGGAGTCAATTTTTGCAAAATCGATAGCTTGTCCATGAGGAATTTGTGCAGTCTTTTTTTCGGTTGAAGCTACGAATGGTTGAAAAAAAACATACACCAATAGAGCCAGACAAATCAGTGCAATTGGAATGACAATCGTATAAATAATAATATTATATGCACCGGAAGAATCGATCCATTCGGAAATCTGATCAAATACAAGTTTAATATTCAAATAAACAATTATAGATGCGGTTAACCAGGCAAGTATCTTCACCCAGGTTTTTATGGCAAATTCCTTCATTGTTTTTTTATCCGAAGTAAAATGGATAAGCGGAATGACGGCAAATCCCAGTTGTAAACTTAACACCACCTGGCTTAATATAAGTAAGTTTCCCAATGCCTGATCTCCAAAATATATTATGGTAAACAAAGCCGGAATGATAGCAAGTAATCGTGTAATTAATCGCCTTAACCAGGGTTGAATTCTTAAATTGAGGTGGCCTTCCATGACGATTTGTCCGGCTAAGGTACCAGTGATCGTTGAACTTTGGCCAGCCGCAATTAATGCAATGGCAAAAAAGGTTGGTGCAGCACTGCCAAATAGATTATTCAGTAAATTGGAAGCATCCTGAATTTCAGCAACGTGAAAATAGCCATTGGAATAGAATGCGGCAGCAGCTAATACTAAAATAGCAGCATTGACAAAAAAGGCCAGATTTAGTGCGATAGTCGTATCGAATAAATTCATTTTAAGGGCCGTTTTCATGCCGATCACTGATCGTTCAAATTTTCTTGTCTGTACCAAAGATGAATGCAGATACAAGTTATGTGGCATCACTGTTGCCCCAATAATGCCAATCGCAATATAGAGCGCATTACTATTTAACTTGGAGGGTATAAAGCCCCGTAAAACGTCACTGTAAACAGGTGAAATAATCAACATTTCAATTAAGAATGAAAAGCCAATGACAAAGACCAGGGAAATAATAAAAACTTCCATGATCCGAATTCCCTTGTTTAGTAAAAAGAGCAACAATATGGAATCTAAGGCAGTCAGGCTGACTCCCCAGATTAAAGGAAGACCAAATAGTAAATTAAGCCCGATTGCCATCCCAACAATCTCGGCTAAGTCGCATGCTGCAATGGCTATCTCAGCCAGTATATAGAGAGGTATATTGGCCCATTTAGGATAGGCATTTTTTGATGCCTGTGCTAAATCCATTCCGCGTACAATACCCAGACGTGCACTCAACGATTGCAGGAGTACAGCCATCAGATTTGACATGAGTAATACCCAAATCAGCTTGTATCCAAACTCCGACCCGCCGGCAATGTCTGTTGCCCAATTCCCCGGATCCATATAGCCAACACTCACCAAATAGGCCGGGCCTAAAAAAGCAAATAGCCGCCTCCACCCTTTCTTGTCTGTCCGCACAGAGGAATGAACTTCACTTAACGATTCCGAATGCATTCGTAGTGATTGTTTTTAACAGGTTTCAATGAACAAAAATAATAAATTAGACTAATCTAACATTAAAACATGAGATTTATATTAATTTTGTTTAAACATCCGGCTTCATGTATTCACAAACAGAGGAAAATTATTTGAAGGCATTGTATAGCCTGGCGGACCTGCTTGGAGAGGTCAGCATTTCAGATTTAAGCAAATCGCTTGGTGTAAGCCCGCCAACAGTGAATAGTATGGTCAAAAACCTGAAAAGTCAGGGACTGGTAAACTATGAAAAATATAAACCCTTGTCCCTCACAAAAAAAGGCCAGAAAGAAGCTGCCCTGGTAATCCGCAAACACCGCCTCACCGAGATGTTTTTAGTAAAGCGCATGGGCTTCGGATGGGAAGAAGTCCACGAGATTGCTGAACAAATAGAACACATCCACTCACCAGCATTGTTTGACAGAATGGATGAACTGCTCGGTTTCCCGGAATTTGATCCACATGGATCACCTATACCTGATAAAGAGGGTAAAATTATCCAGCTTTCACACGTAAAACTCAGTGAATGCAAGACAGGTGAAAAGGTAAGGTTGATTGCGCTAACCCACTCTACAGCCAATTTTTTAACTTTTCTAAACAGCAGGCAATTAGTACTGGGGACTGAAATAAAAATTAAGGCTACAGAGCATTTTGATGGAAGTATGACGCTATCCTATGGTAAACACGCTTCGGAAGTATTTTCCCGTATCATTTGCGAAAGCCTGCTTGTTGAACACCTGAATTAACAAGCTAACTACCTCAAACCAGAACTACGAGCTTGCCTTTTGCTTTGTTATCCTCCATGTATTGATGTGCTACAGGTACATCCTCCAATTTGAAAACACGGTCAATATTTAACTTAATTGTACCTCGCTCCACCTCATTAATAAAGTCCTGCAAAAGATTTTTAGAAAGGTTTTTGGATTCTCCCATATAAACCGTTAAACGTCCTAAAGAAGGAATATCACCCATCGGCGTAAAATCATGCATTGTCCATTCATTTCCCAGGATTCCTGTCATACAGACCATTCCCTTTGTCGCAATACACTTTAAGGAATCCTTCAGGGTCCTGGTTCCGATTAGTTCCAATACCTTGTGCACCCCTTCCGGAAAGATTTCTCTTACCTGCGCAGCAACTGTTCCAGAATCGATGACAACGTGATCTGCACCATTCGATGTAAGTGCTTGCTTTTTCTCGGGATTTCTTGTTGTTGAAATCACAGTCAAACCCTTTGCCCTGGCTAATTGACAGGCTAACATTCCGATAGAAGAAGTACCTCCACGAATTAAAAGAGTTTCGCCTCCTTTAATTTCTAAAGCCTGATTTAAAGAACCGGAAACCGTTTGAAACATCTCCGGGATAGCACCTAGGGTTTCCCAGGGCAACTGGCTAACAAATGGAAAGACTATTTCTAATGGAACTAATGCATACTCTGCATATCCGCCATCAAAGAAACGTCCCATACCTCCCATAATGGCTGCAACCTGTTGCCCATTCGTGTAAGTACCGGATGGATCTTCCTTTATGACACCCACACATTCGATTCCCTGAATGCGCGGAAAGGAAACTCCCGGAGACTCGCCCCTTCGGGTAAATAGTTCAGACCGGTTTAATCCAAATGCTTTGACAGCGATGAGTACCCAACCAGCCTTCAATGCAGGCTGTTGGACTTCCTGAATTTCAATAATGCTTGGAGCTCCCGCCTTAATGGTAACTGCTGCTTTCATTGCTTTACTGGATTTTTTCTTTTTATTTCTATCACCTCAATCCAGGGAGTGACAGGCCTGGTAGCCGGATACCCATGCTCCAGGCGGTATTTCTTTCGTTCTGCTGTAAAGTCCCACCATTTTTTGGTACTCCCATAATTATTGGCAAAATGCACCACTAACCGAAATTGGTCCTCCACACAGGAATCTACCCAATATCCCTTTTTTATCTCATACTCCTCCACCAATTTTGCGCCATCCTTTGTTTTCAACTCATCTAAGGAATAATAACCTAAAAAAACCAAGTCCTCCGCAAACCGAATACCTACAGATGGTACAACCTGGAATTCTGCTAAAGCATGTAATTCTCTTGCCCGCAAAAAGGGTACCTCCAGAATTAGTTCTAGTTCATTAATAGATAATCCTGGGATATCACCGATTTTGAACTTTTTGAGTCGGAGTTTTTTTTTCTCCGCTGCCGTTAAATTCAGTTTTATGTTATTCTTTTTTTTCATTTTAATGAAATGTTAGAACCATCGACAACACTAACTTATGGTTTATCTCTGCCAATGAATCTTTCTTTGCCATTTAAAAAGTTAATGGCTCTTTTTATATTCTTTTCAAGGACATTTTCCGATTTGAGAGTAGCCAAATATCTTACAATTTCTAACATCCTTGGTGCAGTTAAAATTTCAAACACACATTTATACCGAATCAAAGTGGTTTGGGCATAGCTTATTTATTCAACTGTTATTTTAATTCATTGTAAGTATCATCAGTAGCGTATTCGCTCTTTAACCATCTTTTCCTTTGCTTTTTCCACCTAATACGATCAATCACATAATAAGGCAGGTTGCTATTCATGAATATTTTTTCTTTATCCTCAATATCGAAATCAAAGAGAAAAGTTCCCTGTCTAAAATCAAAATCTACTGCATAACAATCTAAATTATTAAAAGGGACATAGACAACCATCCAACTATTATCATGGTACAAGGCAAATGAAAACCTTGGTCCAATTGTTTCAATATCTAAAAGAAAATAGCCATATTTTTCATTGTAACTTAGATAGTCTTTTAATTCTTCAGTTGGAATAACCCTTGCCATTACATCGGCAAGTTTGTATTCCTCCATAAACCTTTCTAAATTTATTTTTTCATTATTTTCGTCACGCAAAACAAAAGCAATCCTTGTATCATAGGAAGGTTGAGCTATTATTCTGGCATTAACAAACAGCAGAAGGATAAGGAAAATTAATTTTTTCATTATAGCATACTTTCCCCCCCCCAAAAAAATACTCTTAATTTCAACAAAGAAATTCTTCCCATTTCAGTTTTAGGTTTCAACATACCAAATAGCCTATCCACAATATCCACTTCCATAAGAAAAAATATACTCCGGATTCCAGTTGTTTGTTTTCCCCAAAATCATTCTGGAGAACTGAAATCCCTTCTTTAATCCAAAATGTTCCAGAAATTCCATACCCTCCTGATTGTCAATAGGCAGCAAAGTTCTTTTTCCTTTTTCCGAATGTTTTAATTTCAATAGTACCTTTCCGACTTGTTTGTCTTTGGAGATAACTAATCCCCTGCCAAATGCGGGCAGATAGAACCCAAGTAATTCGTTATCCGAATTAAAGTACCCCATCCCTGTTTCAAAATGCTTTTCAATCAAATGTGCCCGATCCTCCGCGTTTGCCTGCAAATCAAGGTTGCATACACTATTCAAATCCGAATATACTAACTTTCGTATCGAACTTGTATCGTTAAAATCCTGATCAACTTCTGAATCAAAAGATTGATAAACAGTCACTTTTTTAAATCCAATCTTCCTATAGACCGGTTCACCCAGTTCGGTAGCGATCAACAATTGAGTCTCACAACCTTTCCTGTCTAAAAAATCAACAAGAAATTTTGTCATTTCAAAGCCCAGGCCCTTTCCCCTAAAGTCTTTTTCAACTATAATATTAGCAAGCCATCCAATCTTACCTTTTACAAACACATTCCCTGTTCCTACTATTCTGTTTTCCAAAATCAGGACAAAAGCATGAAAATAATCATGCGGCAGGAAGTCATTCAAAAAGACTTCGTAATCGTAGTTCCAATCAGGTGGTGTAAGCCTGTTTAACCCCGCTATTTCGGTTTCTTTTATTGTTCTTATCATTCGATCACTTTTAAAGTATTGGATACACAATAAATTGAGGTGGTTATCCCCATATCAAAAATACGACAATAATTTTCCAATTTAGACTATTTCATCTACCTGGAATCATATTGATTGCCATTAAAAGTGAACATCCCCAGGAGGAAAGAGTTATAGGGTAATACAAGATTTACATTGGCAATAAATACCCGTAAAAAATAGTAGTCAATCTATATACCCAAACGAAAGTGGTTTGGGAAATTTTAGCAACTTTATTTTTTTGGCCTACAAGGCAAAAAACGCAGGCATCCCCGATAATTATCGGGGTAGCTATGGCGCCCCGATAGCTATCGGGGTTTTAACGAAGTAGGACGTAAAAAGAAAAAGATAAAAAGCCCTAATTACTTTCGTTTGGGTATAGTTTACCTTATTAAGATGAAAAAACCTCTTTTACTATTTAAATATGGCGGAAATGCCATGACTGATAACGCTGTTAAAAAAAAGATATTGGCCACTATTTTATCCCTAAAAAAGGAAGGGTACGACTTAGTCATTTCCCACGGTGGTGGCCCCTTTATAAAGGAAATGCTGGACCGCGTTAATCTTCCATCCAGATTTATTGACGGTCAACGATATACAAGCCCGGAAGCATTTAAATATATCGAAATGGTATTAAAAGGACAGGTGAATAGCGATTTGGTATCCTCCATAAATAGTATGGGTTTTAGCGCTGTTGGGATATCAGGCCGGGACGGTAAAACAGTAATGGCTCATAAAAGAGAACACCATCAGGAATCTGACGGCAGTTTAAAAGAAGTTGATTTAGGCTTGGTGGGTACTGTTTCGAAAGTAAACCCCAGCCTGCTAATCCAATTGCTCAAAAACGGTTTTACACCAGTAGTGGCATGCATTGGTGCAGATGAAGGTGGCAAAGGCTACAATATTAATGGCGATACTTTTGCCGGCTACTTAGCGGGCGCTTTACAAGCCGAACAATTTATAATTCTGACTGATGTGGACGGTTTGTTGAAAGATAAAAACGATCCTACATCCATTATCCGGAAAATAACATTTGCGGGGCTCCAGACCTTGAAAGCAGATGAGACTATACAAGGCGGAATGATCCCCAAAGTGGAAGCCTGTGAATCAGCCATTAATAATGGTGCTCTAAGAGCTAAGATCATAAACGGCACAAAACCGGAACATGTAGCCGCCGTAAATAGCGAGTCGGTCGGCACATTAATCATTAAATAAACAAGTAGCCTATGGAATATAGCAATAGTACTTTGTGGGAGTTAGATAAAGCACAATACCTCCAAACTTTCGTGCGCTTTCCGATAACAATGGTTAAAGGCGAAGGTTCCCATGTTTGGGACGTAGAGGGCAAGGAGTATATCGATGCACTTGCGGGTATTGCCGTAAATGTACTGGGGCATAATCATCCAACATTAGTAGGAGCCATCCGGAAACAGGCAGGTAAATTGCTTCAAATATCAAATTTCTATTTAAGCGTACCTCAAGCCATGCTTTCAAAAAAATTGATTGCCCTTTCGGGGCTGGATCGAATTTTTTTTACAAATAGTGGCGCAGAATCCGTTGAAGGAGCTATGAAAATAGCTCGAAAATATGCACATAGTATTGGTCGTGGTGGAGAAATTATTTCGTTCGATAAATCCTTCCACGGCCGCACATTGGCCACCATAGCTACAGGTAAAATCAAAATACAAAAGGGATTTGAACCCATACCAGCCGGATTTAAAAGTGTGCCTTTCAATGATTTAGATGCTGTAAAACGAGCTACATCAACAGAAACAGCTGCTATCCTAATTGAACCCATTCAGGGGGAAGGTGGAATTAATGTGGCAAGTGCCTCCTTTCTGAAGGACCTTAGAGCATTTTGCACTAAAGAAAATATTGTCTTGATTTTTGATGAGATTCAATGTGGGATTGGACGGACCGGGAAAATGTTTGCCAAAGATCATTTTGACGTTCAGCCTGACATCATGGCACTTGCCAAAGGTTTAGGAGGAGGCGTGCCTGTGGGAGCGATCCTCTCTTCTGAAAAGGTAAGCTCCGCAATGGAATATGGTGACCATGGTTCAACATTTGGGGGAAACCCCCTCGTCTGTGCAGCATCATTAGCCGTATTAGAGGTTATTGAAGCCGAAAATCTGCTTGAGGGGGTTGTACAAAAAGAAAAATGGTTTCGAAATGAAATCAAAAACCTTAAGATTCCTCATTTAAAAGAAATCCGGGGCAAAGGGCTTATGCTGGGTATTGTATTTGATTTTGAAACCAAACCTCTGGTGGCTAAAATGCTTGAAAAAGGGGTACTCGCAAATGCAACAGCCAATAATGTGCTTAGGCTGGTACCTGCCCTGAATATTCCTTTAACTGATTTAAAGAAGGTTGTTGAAGCCATTCAGGAATCGTATAACGAAATGACAATTAATGACTAAGAAAAAAATAGGAATAATTGGAGCGACAGGATATACCGGTTCGGAATTGGTACGAATACTTAAAAATCATCCTGCTGTTGAAATAAGTCTAATTACGTCCGAAAGTCGGACGGGTGAGCGGTTTTCGGATGTACATCCCTTTTTTCAAGACATTGAAGATCAAAAATTAATTTCTATAAATCAAATTGAGGCGTTTGACCTTGATTTGGTTTTTTTGGCCCTTCCGCATGGTGTATCAATGGATTTTGTAAAAAAATTCCATGACTATCCTTTTAAGATAGTGGATCTTTCAGGCGATTTCAGATTAAATAGCGCTGTTAATTATAAACAGTGGTATCAGATGGATCATGTCTATCCGGAAGGAATTAAGAATGCTATTTTCGGGATACCGGAACTGTTTTGCGATAAAATTAAAATGGCCAAATTAGTTGCCAATCCCGGCTGTTTTCCAACGAGTGCGATTCTGGGCTTAGCCCCTTTAATGTCCAGTCAGCTGGTGGAAACCAATCCAATTATTATCGACTCAAAATCTGGGGTTACTGGGGCGGGTGTTAAATCAAAACCTGTCAATTTATATTCTAATGTAAATGATAATTTTAAGGCTTACGGTCTTAAAAATCACCGACATACCATTGAAATTCAGAATATCCTCGATCAACTGTCAGGTAAAGAAACAATGGTTCAGTTCACCCCCCATTTACTGCCCGTCGATCGCGGCATTTTAACAACCATATATGTACGTCCGCTCGGCATCCTGGATGCGGAAAAATTAGGTACAATTTATCATGACTTTTACGCCGATGCGCCCTTTGTCCGATTGCGCAGACAGCTTCCCTCCATTAAGGATGTCCGGGGAAGTAACTACTGCGATTTGCATGTCAGTTATGATGCACGTACAAACATGATTATTATTATTAGTGTTATTGATAATTTAGTTAAAGGAGCATCCGGACAGGCAGTTCAAAACATGAACCTGATGTTCGCACTTGATGAAAAAACAGGATTGAACCTATTACCTGTTAATCCTTAACAGGGATTAAATAAAATATCAAACGAGATGATAAAGAATATTACGAACGTTACCGGAATCAAATGTTGGGGAGCACATACCGGAATTAAATCACTTAGAAGAGATTTAGCGATTATCTATTCAGAAGTACCAGCCAGTGCAGCAGCGGTATTCACTCAAAATGAGGTAGTGGCAGCTCCCGTTACATTATCGAAAAAACACATAAAAGATGGACTGATCCAGGCCATTGTTATCAATTCTGGAAATGCCAACGCCGCAACCGGCAAGCAGGGAATGGATGGCGCGGAGGCCATGGCAAAAACAATGGCCACAGAGTTGGGCATAGCAGAGGAAATGGTATTAGTGGCCTCTACTGGTGTTATCGGGGTGCGTTTTCCCACTGAGGAAATTGTCAAAGGAATAAAAAAAAATGTAACAAAGCTTTCTTCTAAATCTCAGGCAGGATCATTTGCTGCAAATGCTATATTAACGACAGATACGTTTGCCAAGGAGGGTTTTATTGAATTTGATGTGGATGGATACCAGGTGAATATGGGTGGTATTGCCAAGGGGTCAGGAATGATACACCCAAATATGGCAACCATGCTGGCATTTATTGTTACAGACGCTGCCATTAGTTCTGAATTACTACAAAAAACGGTAAAGCAAACAGTTGACAAGACCTTTAATATGATTACGGTTGACGGAGATACTTCTACCAACGATATGGTTGCTGTATTGGCAAACGGAAAAGCAGGGAATCCAAAACTAGAATCAGAAAATGATAAAGACTTTGAAGCTTTCCGAACTAATCTGGAAGAAATGATGATCCATCTGGCAAAGCAAATTGTATCTGACGGCGAGGGGGCTTCCAAGTTTGTAGAATATGAAATAGTTAATGCACCCAATGAAGTTTATGCCCGGACTATGATTCGAACCATTTCTAATTCTTCCCTTGTAAAAGCCGCCCTTTATGGCCGCGATCCGAACTGGGGCAGGATAATATGTGCTGCAGGCAATGCAGGCCTCGCTTTTGATTATGAAAAAATTGATCTGTATATGGGCTCTGATGAAAATATTATCCCCGTACTGGAAAAAGGAGTTCCGGCAGAATTCAACCGAAACTTTATGAAAAAACTACTTCGGGAATCGCATATTAAAATCAAACTGGATCTACACAATGGCCAGGCATCTGCTTGTGGTTGGGGTACTGATCTGACAACAGATTACGTTTTATTTAATTCTGTTTATACAACTTAAATTGGTATCTATACAGATATAAATTAATAAGCCTGGAATGAAAGAACATTCAGTACTGATTACCGGGGCTACCGGTGCTATTGGGCGCGAAGTTTTAAAACAATTGTATTCGATTCAATCGGCTGCAAGCATTACGGTTTTTGTAAGACCGAGTAAGAAAACAAAAAAAATTCTAAAAAATTACACTGGGATAAAAGTGGTTTATGGCAACATCACAAATTTGGAAGATGTCAAACGTGCTTGCCTTAATCAGGATTATGTTATACATTTAGCAGCCATTATCCCGCCGCTTGCAGATGAGGACGTACATCGTACAAATCAGGTAAACATTGAAGGAACTCGAAATGTAATTTCCGCATTAGAAGAGGTTTCTCCAAATGCTTTTTTACTATTTAGTTCTTCTGTTGCCTGTTATGGGGACAGAAATAAAAATCCGGATATATACACAACAGATCCTTTGAAACCAAGTGTTGGAGATGTTTATGGAGTAACAAAAATAGTTGCTGAAGGCTTAATTAGGGAAAGTAAGTTAAACTGGTCTATTTACCGATTATCAGCAATTATGGGGATCGGCAACCACAAGATTTCCAAATTGATGTTTCATATGCCGCTGGATACCATAATGGAAATTTGTACGATTAAGGATACAGCAAGAGCCTTTGTAAATTCTATTGAAAAAAAACATCAATTAGTTCATAACACCTATAATTTGGGAGGTGGTGAGCGTTGCCGGGTGACCTATGAAGCATTTATTACCAGAGCCTTTGATGCTTATGGAATGGGTAAAGTTGACTTTCCGCCAAATACCTTTGCTAAAATCAACTTTCATTGCGGGAATTATGCAGATGGACAAATCTTAGAGGATATTTTGCATTTTAGATCCGATAGCATAGACAGTTACTTCGAACAATTTTCAGCAGCTGTTCCGGGCATCCAGCGGTTTTTTACCAGGCTGGTCAATAAACCTGTAAAAAAACTACTGCTAAGATCATCCGAACCTTTCCAGGCATATAAAAAACAGGACAAAGAAATGATTGAACGTTTTTTTGGAGGCCCCGGTGTCAATATGTCTTAAAAAGACTTTACTATTTTGGGGGATTAAGAATTATATCTCTTTTTCCGACCCAAATATCATTTTCGTCCCTGGTTAATTCAATAATATTTGAATTGCCACCGATGTGTTTAGATTTATTAATCATTTCAGCAGTTATTCTATTATCTCCTTTAAACCAGGTGGCATCTATCCAATATTCATCAAATTCTGCCCGCATCAAAGTCATATGAATATGGGCAGGCTCAGAATGATTCGGGTAAGGCCCCGGTTTTATGGTGTGAAACCGGTATTTTCCTTCGCGATTTGTTTTTGCCCATCCACGTAAATACCCGTGTCGTAAACCATTTCCTGTTTCATTTCCTTTTTTTTCATAAAACCCTTCCTGGTTGGTATGATATGCATAGACAATCACATTTTCAGCAGGTGTTTCACCATCCGCCTCATATATTATTCCTTCCAAAATAAGTCGCTCACCCACTACC
The DNA here is from genome assembly GCA_020437105.1 of Saprospiraceae bacterium. Taxonomy (GTDB): domain Bacteria; phylum Bacteroidota; class Bacteroidia; order Chitinophagales; family Saprospiraceae; genus JAAEZH01. The sequence goes on along the minus strand of JAGQWR010000064.1, from coordinate 30,944 downwards.
CTATTATCTGCGATTGTTGATTCCCATGTCGTATTTTCAGGGGCTTCCTTTGCGCCACACCATTCACAATCAAGCTCCTGCTGATGAGATATCCCCTTATTGTTTTCCGGGCTTTTTATGACAATTGTCAAAAATGTCACGAAAGTGCTATCGGCTGTTTGTTTCAAATCTGCCAGAAAATGCTGGTAGCTCCCAGAAATAAAATTATGACTCATTCGGCTCGTGTATCGCTTAAAATGAATATCATATGCTTCAGGCCTGGCATTTTCGACCGTCGTATGGATATGTCTGTTATCTTCTGAACGACCATAATCACCTGGCAGGATTGTCCTGACAAATATTCGTCCTTTTTCATCCGTAAACACCGAAGCATTTAATCGAGCTGTCGATTCATCAGTTGGATCGGAAGGCTCATATTCACCAACGGAAGAGGTGTGATACAAATGTATTTTTTGATTAGGTAAAGGCTCTTTGTTCTCGGCTGAAACTAATGTCAGGCATAACCATAATTTCTGCCCCGGCTCATTTTCAGGAGCTATTTGAACCTGGTTTTGGGATTCAAGGCTTTTAAATTCTGCCAGGGTTTCAATTTCAATATTATCGAGGGGTAATATTGTTCTGTCTATTGAGCAAGCGTTAACGAATAGACCAACTAGAATTAGTGCAAAGGCGAAATTGATATTATTTCTCATACTTATTTGATACATGAAAATCAATTGGGTTATGATACACTTAGCTCGACTTTTGTAAAATATCCTTTGATCTATTTGTAAGATCTTGAATATCATTCTTTTCTTTTATTGTTTCCTTGCCTATCGTCAAAACCATCTCCGCATGCCTGATTACTGCTTTTTTGTACTTTGCTTTCTCTACAAATCCATATATCGTAATTAATGCCTCCATTAACCGAATGATTACGGCCGTATTCCCTCCGGAAAACTGACGAATTTGGTTGAATGCCGTGTCTAAAACACCTTGAAAATTTACTGTATCGGCAATAATTCGGAGATTCGATTCTTCATCAAAGCGGTACTTTGAAGGGAATTTGGCCTGTGCTAAATAACACATAGTTGCCGTCAGGTTATCGATACAGGTAATTGCAGTATAGGGGTCATTCACTCCGGGTGAAAGGGCGCGAACAGCTATTTCCACCATCTGCTTTATCGAGTATTCAAGGTCTTGTTGAGATGTTTTAGTTTTTCCAAATACAAATTGATTGGAAATTCTTTCAAGTGCATCTTTTTCCCAATCTTCCTTCGTATGGAGTAATCCAATTTCAATACCTTTCACCAAATGCCTACCGGGTCTGTAGTACAACTCAAACAGTGCATTATTCTTAGTAATAATTTCCATCAAAGTTTCCGTGTCAACATATTGTAAATAACCACTTTTAGGGGATTTTATGGAAATACTCCTGGAAAAACCTGCAATTGCAGAGGCGTGATCAATTCCTCTATCACTTTCTATTTCCGCTCCCATTTTTTCAGGAAACAAGGTCTCAAGTTGTTTAGAGATAAAAGCTGAAATATCAGATATTACTTTATCTGCCTGAATGCTCGTGGCGATTTGGTGGATAAATATAATGAGCAAAAGGATGTTGGTAACAGCAGCTAAAATTGCAACCAGAATAGAAATGGATGGGATGAACGTATAATCGTCTCCATCTTTTACGGCATTTAAAACGAGCAGACAGTAGAGATAGGTGGACACGTATGAACCCAATACTATCTGATTGAGTCGAACATACATAAAGTTTTTAATAAGCCTGGGTCCAAATTGTGAAGAGGCAAGTGTCAGGGCTACCAAGGTGACGGAAAAAACAGTTCCTGCTACACCAATCATGGCACCTGATATGGTAGATAAAATGCTTCTGGCGGAGTCTGAGCTCTGCACAAAAAAGAATCGGCTGATGCCGTCTTGCGAAAAACTAATTAAGTCATCCACATACACCAGGCTTATTGCCAGTAGCACAGATGCAATGATAATAATAACCGGAATAAACCAAAAAGTCGCTTTTAGTTCACTCCATTTAAATAGAATTTTATTCATTTAGAAGATCATTATGTCCTGATAATTTCACATAGAAGAAGCTTGCTACCGATTGGATACCTGCATTTCCTTTTTTTGCCAACAAAAGAAATACCCGATTCAAAGTGGTTTGGGCTATAGTGCAAGTATGTTCTTAATGAACCATAAGGAAGCCCAAGTGGTTCGAAAAACAGACAATTAGGTTAAAAAAAGCTACAAAATCAATGCTGCTGGCTTTCTAATTCGGCTATAAATTGAGATGGTGTTTTATAATATTCACGCTTAAAGAACTTATAGAAGGAAGCCTTGCTCCTGAAACCAGCTTCCTGGGAGAGACCAATTATAGACATCTGCTTGTGGTATCCCGTTTCAATCATCTCTTTTACTTCTTTCACTCTATAGGTATTTATGAGATCATAGAAACTTGTTCCATGTACCTTGTTGATCAAATAAGAGGTACGATTGGTTGATAATCCTAAATTACCAGCCAGTTCAGGTAAGCTGAGATCAGATTTTTTAAATGGTTTTTCCGATAGGATATATTCTAAAATTTGTTCTAATGCCTGATTGTCATTCAAATTTGGTACAGGTAGCTTTTGATCAGAAGTTACTGGCAGTTGGGGCAAAAGCAAAGTTGGATTCAGAATAGCTATATATCCAATTCCGTAGATAAAAAAGGTCCAGACAACAAGCGACCAGTTGTCCAGCAAATTGCTTTCAAAACTTGTAAAGTTCCGGAAGGTGGAAAATGAAAATTCTACCAAAAAGTAAAATAGAAAAAATCTGTAAATACCTCTAAATAGCTTTAATTGTCCGAGCTGATTTGCGGAAAAAATAGCCTTGTAACGTTTATGATACCTTCTGAACTCATTCAAACTGGCCATAATATAGATCAGTATTTGTACCATCATTGCCAAAATGAAAAGAGCTGTTATTAGTTCGTATTCTCCTGATCTTTTAAAAGATTCAAGAACAGCAATTTTCACTTCTCCACTTGCTACAAGCAGGTTGAAGTACAAAATTTGCATCACTATAAAGGGCGCTAAATGGATACTGTCAATCCATCTAAAGCGGTATTGAGGTTGCACATAAAATCTGGCAACAAAGAATAGAGTTGGAGCAATTAAAAACCATAATCCGTCTGAAATGTAAAGGAAGTTGGGAAAATTCAAATACAAGTTTGATAACCTAAGACTATGGTCAAATTCAATGACTGAGAATATAAAAAGCAACAAGCAAAGTATCTGGTTTCTGGCATGACGATTTTTCTTGCTCCGACAAAAAACAGCAATGAGTAATAAACTCTGAGCACATCCCAATAACAGGAAAAATGACCACACCGTAATTTTTAACTCCATAAGATTAAGATCGTGTTTGGGAATTGCTTGTGGATGTATTAGTGAACAAATTTTATTCTGAACGGCCTGCCTGCCAGCGATCTAAAGAGCGGGCAGGGGCATTTTTTTGCTCTGATAGCTTGCCGCTAAGACGCCGAAGTGTAAATTCCAAACACGTTCTAAATTACATAATTTGCTTAAAAAGCGTCGGAGGATGTTCATTTAAGTTTAATCAAGGTGTTCGTTTCTATACAGGAAGACCATTTACTAAAAAAGCTCAACTGCAATAAGTTTATTTTGGATGAAAATTTTACAAATGAAACGAGTTCTATTTTTATTAAGCCTGCTGCATTTCTTTCCTGCTATCCTACCTGCTCAAATAGTGGTGAGTACACTCGCTCATGTGCCATCAAATGGTGATGTTGCCGTTGACGCTGATGGGTTTGTGTACACGGTTTCTGAAAACGCTGAAATCTCCCGTATTTCGCCTCAAGGCGTAATAGATGACACACCTTTTCTTACTGGAGGAACTCTAAACCGGGGAACGGGTTTAGCCTTTGATCCGTCTGGGGATACACTCTATGTCGCCTGTCGTCCACTTAATGGAAATGGTTTCATTACCAAAGTACTTCCTGATGGGTCGGATCAGGTGTTTTGTAGTAATCTGTACTTTCCGGGTGATATTAGTTTTGACCCGCTTGGCAATATGTATGTGACAGAGTTTAATAATAACGTGACTCGCATTACACCGGCAGGTATTTCCAGCCTCTATATTAATTCTCCCTTATTTAATACCCCCATCGGTATTGCCTGGACACCTGGTGACACCTTATTTGTGGCTAGCGCACATGATGGCAACATTTACAAGGTCATACCTAATCAATCCGCACCTATCGTGCAGTGGTTTGCACATGTCAATGGACTTGTGCAGAACTGGGCTTGTGGTTTTATGACGTACAATAATGGCGCTCTGTATATCACTAATGGGGATAATATTATTCACCTGATTACTCTGGATGGCATGGTTAGCGACTATGCCGGAAACGGCACAGGTGGATGGGTTGACGGAAATGCTGCAAGTAGTCAGTTTCAGGCTCCTAACGGAATTACGGCTACTACTACTGGCGATAAAATTTATGTCACGGAGTACAATCAATCTCGTGTAAGAGAGATCAATATAGGAGCTACCAATATTGAAAGTTTGGAAATTCCAACCATTAAATTTTATCCAAATCCAGGTAGCAATTTCATAAATATAGACGGACCAACACCCCAGAACATTAGAATCATTACAAAGACAGGAATAGAAGTGAAAGTGACAAGTGGTACAAATCAAATCAATATTGAAGATTTACCAGCTGGCGTTTATATCATTGAAATCAATTACTCCGATAAAAAAATATGCAAACAATTACTGAAGATGTGAACCCTCACTCCACCCACCAGGCACGTGCCATATATTCATCCATGCCACTACTTGGATACTTACCTGCTATTTTATTAAGGTCTTTTTTGTACAAAACACAATGTGGTAATACCAGGGTTTCCATGCCGGTGTGTGGATGCCAGATTATCGCCAGATCACCCAGAGGAATATCGGGTTCCCGAGAAATGTAATTATCCTTAACCGTTTGACTTTTCACAGATTTCTGCATGCCTTTTTCCGGTCCGATATAACGATTACCACGAACATCCAATCGGGATTTACCATTTCTTGTTATAGAGATAAATTGCCCGGAATCAACAACCGTATTCCATATAAAATCTACATTCGAAGCAGTCGCCTTAAGTGCGTATCCCGTAACATCCGGTATTTGCTCAATGCAGGTATGAAACAGATTATTTTGAATGACGATATTATCCGTTAAAAAGCCTTTTCTATCCTTGTAGGCTACAATTCCCACTGATACATTATAAAAGATATTGTCTTTGATAACAGTATTCCGGAGGTCTTTATGCAACATCATGGCTTGCCCATAACTTCCCGTGTTATCTCCACAGGATTTGTCGGGGGGAGTCGGATAACAATAAGCAATGCGGTTACCAATAATCTGGACCGGATTAGTCGGATCGTTCGAACCGTTTTTGATGTCGATCCCATCACCGCCACAATTGTATAACAAGCCATCACCATAATCAAAACGGGCTTCCTCCGTCCAGTACAAGTCGTTATCAGCAATGACGAGTCCGTTGACAAATCCAAATTCGGTAGCCTCATCTCCGTCTTTCGGTGCACCTGCCAAATCAGCCTGATCAAAAATCTCATTCCCTACAATCCGACAGTTATAGGAACCAGCCTCTTTGGTTGTAAAAATCCCGACGGCTCCATGATCGCCCCGCATTTGTAGCGAGCCACCAACCACATTGTCCTGAAACACAATATTATCACCATACAGGCGCGCACCCCGCCATCTCCACGCAAAACAATTTACGATCTTAATATTCTTTGCTCCTGGGAGAATAACTAAACCTGATCCGGCTGAAACACTGCCTTTTGTCCATGAATTACCCTTCAGTGTTAATCCGGAAATCGTCCAATGTGCATTTCCTTCAGATTTTGTTCCGATTCGGATACCTTCAATTAATACCGGATATCCAGCCTTATCAGCAGTATATCCATGCACGACAGTGTTTGGTTTATCGCCCATTGATGGATCGTAGTACATGAGCACCTTTGGAGCTCCTGCACGCCCGGAGACAGTAATATTCAACTCTCCCCATCCTACGTAATCACCCGGGGTAATCAAATAATACTCAATATTGGAATCTGCCCAGGGTACCTTGTCCCAGCCACCCAACTGCGGCGTGATTATGGTAGCTTTGGCGCTCTTAATATCTTTTAGAGCAGTAAGCTCCGGAGTGGGTGTATGGAATTTGCTTTTTCCCCGTTCATTAATGTTTATGTCTGGTACATACCCCGGATAATTGGGCGGCCGCTCCGTCACAATCTGACTCATGGAAGGTTTGTTGAAATCCACTTCACTTTCAACAACTGCTTCTTTTTTATTTGCCGGGCAACCCAAAAGGATAAATAAAAAGGGTACTATACTTAAAATTGAATTTTTCATACTTTAATGTAAGATAAATATTCTGACAATTGAACACACTTTGGGTCGATGTCATTGGAAAAAAAGGTACTTCCAATTTATCCCGGCATGGTCGGTCTGACTTCTACTTTACTCGGCAATGTTCGTGGGTGCATTTTAAGGAGATCTACTGTCATTTGTCCCAAGTCTTCCGGTTGAATTTTCCAGGCATCCGCAGCATTGGGCTCGTGGTTATTAAAATGTGTGGCTACCGACCCGGGCATGATAGTTGTCGTTTTTATCCCGTATTGCCGAACATCCAACATAACGGCTTGCGTAAACCCGACCAAACCAAATTTGGAGGCATTATAGGCCGACCCTTTCGGGAAAAAATTTGTACCTGCCAGACTGGCAACAGTAATAATATATCCCTGGCTGGCCTTAAGCGCATCTAGGCTCGCTTTGACACTATAAAACACCCCTGTGAGGTTGACGTCTATGGTCTCCAGCCATTGCTCCGGTTTGAGTTCTTCAATTGTAGCAAAATGGCCAATACCGGCATTTGCGATCAGCACATCCAGGCTACCGAATGTCTCCAGCGTTTCTTTTACAACCAACTGTTGTGCCTGATAATCCCGCACATCGGCTTCGATACCCAGAATTTTCCCTTTGCCAATTTTAGCCAGTTCACTGGCTGCCTTATTGGTGCTTTCTGCGTTCCTTCCGGTAATGACTACATGCATACCCTCGCGTAGAAACGCTTCTGCAATACCGTATCCGATCCCTTTAGTGCCGCCTGTGATCAAGGCTGTTTTTCCGTTTAAGTTTTCCATACTAGAAAAACCCCGAAAACCAGAAAAAGTTAACTTGCTACCGTATCAATTTAAAAAAAATGAAAACTGCCCTGTTGCTACTGAGTATCCTGTCCACTTTTGGTGCCTGCGATTCTGAAAAACCAGACTGCACATTCGACAAGATCAAATTTGATCTGGAGCTAATTGATGAAGTGGGCCTACGCGGCCCAAAAGACGGAAAAGTTTTGGTCGATTATGAGTTTTGCATTCCCCAAAAGGATGCATTTAAATCGGAAGTGGTAAATATTAATCCCTATATCAACATGGATAAATACACCAAAGGCCGTATCGGTTGTTCCGACAAAGAATGGCATTGTATGGGTAATACAGGTTCTCAAAATTATCGGGAAATCCTATGTGCTCTCTCCAATTTAGATTATGTAGTTGAAATTCGGGAGGTGTTTTTTGAGTAATGCTGAATAGTACTTCGTGGAATGTTCCGCTGCGCTGATCGGGGAGATTCAAACGCACTCTCAAACTCCCACGATAGCTATCGGGGCAAACTCAAACTAACTCCCCTTAATACCTCCTCCCCTTCAGCTTAAAGGTTCTGGCCACGTTGAAGCCGAATTGGATATCTCCATTCATCCAATCGCCGGTGGTCTCTCCAAGGAAGCCCTTTTCAATCATGCTGCTGGCATTTGTAAAATGCAATTGAAAAACGTGGCCGCCGGTGTTAATATCAAAGCCGATGGCCAGTGGGGGGAATTTCCCGGGAGCTAATTGCCCAATTAAGGGTTGGTAGTATTCGACCAGGATAGCGATATTTTTGGTCATCCGAAACCGAATAGCCCCACCAAGGAAAAATTTATCATTTGATTGGTCATTAAAATCAACCAGGTTATAATGTACAAGTGTAGGAGCAAGTTGCATTGACAACCGGTCGCCAAATTTTCGGGCAAATAATAGTTGGTTGGTATAGGCTAATCTTGTCTGAAAAGGAACAGGCAGTGTGGGATCTGCTGGTTTCAGCGTATTTACTGCAATTGAGGAAAAGCCGGTGATTGATATTGGGGCATAAGCCCGGTCTGACTGTCTTAAAAAAGCGATTTTGACGAAGGAATCCACGTGTTTTCCATAGCTGCTTCGTCCAATTCCGACATTCAACCAGCGTTTGATGCCGTATTCAAACCCCAGCCGGATACTGGCTTGGTCCAGACCAAAAAATTCATATAAACCACCATTTACCCGGCCAAATCGGTGGCTGATTAAAAAGTCCAGCTCCCCTTCATTTAGACATTCAATTGAATGCCCATTTATTACCCGGGTACCCCGAAAGGTTTCATCGGCGTAAACTGGTCCGCCATCCTGTGCACTTAGTAAAAAAGGCACAAATAAACAGAGGGTAAATAGGACTTTTTGAAACACTTTCATAGTAGTATAATTATATTACTTGGACTAATTCTCAGGCCAGCCGGCATCAATCCATGTTTTCAGAATCAACTGATCACATTCCGGAATTTGCTGACCCGTCGGAGGCATTGGAAAATAGGAGCTTTGATGTGAAACGGACCCATATAATTTACCATTCTCCGAATAGAGAGCCACATTGGTATAGCCTTCCAGATTTACATTGCCTTGTTGGTCAGCCCCGTTGTGGCAAATTAAGCAATAGTTATCCAGTACTTGTAAAACGGCTCCTGAGTAAGTAATATCTGTAGTATCACAACTTACCTGAACATACTGATAAAGATCTTGTGCATTGTCATAATAACAACCAGATTGTATCAGTAGGCTACCCAAAACAAAAAGGATTGGGGACGCAGCTTTAATTATTGAATATTTCATAAAAAGGGAATAATAACGTTTTAATTATTCGGATATCCTGCATCAATCCAACCTGAAATTTGGGTTATCTGGCAGGCTGAAAGTTCGCCGGAAGGCGGCATAGCTATATAACCCGGAGTATGCTGGATACTTCCCAAAAGTTTTCCATTTTGTGCGTAAACCTTAATATGGTTGTAATCTGCCAGGTTTACATTTCCACTTGTTAGCTGGTTATTATGACAGCCTATGCAGAAATTATCGAGCGCTGGAAAAACAGCAGTCGCAAAGGACAAATCCTCCGGATCACATGGAATACCGCAATTAGTTTCCTGGGCACCCTGATTGATCCAGTCCTTGATCAGATTAATTTGCTCGGATGTAAAGGAAGCGTATGGGTAAGGGGGCATTTTGTCTTCCCCGGAATCCAGCAGGCTTTTATACAATTTACTGCCATTGGCATTATTGGGTTTTACCTGTTTCATGATATTTTGATAGGAATCTAATACGACTCCCTCTCTATGGGAAGCAGCATTGTGGCAACCACTCAGGGCACAGCTGGAGTTTATCAGTGGCAGAATCTCATACTGAAAGGAAATTACACCCTCCGGACAAGGGTTTGCAACGGTCGGATCGCTGGGATTTAAAGGATCATTTAAACTCAAAATCGGAGGAGTTGTACAAGTAATCATCACCAGCGACAACACAAATAGTGCCGCAAATATTCGGAGATCGTTCATGTGTTTATTTGTTTGTTTGGTTGTTGTACTACAAAAACTGATCAATTTGCTCCATTAAAGAGCCATTAGTTCTATGTATGACCTCAGGTCTTCTACCTGTTGTTTACTCATTCTTTCGATTGGATAATGTGGCATATATGGCCGGTGTCCCGGAATAGCATAGGTACCATAAGCAATGATTTGATACAGGGAAAAATGGGTATCACGTGGAATTTTATCATACAAATGCCGAAAGCTTAATTTACTTTCATCCAATACATAGTGTGAAACGCCTTCTGGTTTGTGGCAATGCAAACAGCTAAGTTCGTACAGGTCTCGGCCAGTGTCCGGATTACCCTTTAAGCCGACATAGCCTACAGCTTTGTCTGGTGGGGCATCAAAAAAATGCGCAGGTGATTTATCGAGGTAAAATGTTTTTAGCCAATCTTTTAATTCTGCCTTTTTAGAAGCATTTTGTATATCCCGGTTTACCCGTTGATAATCAGCCTCTGAAAAATCTAAATCCCCAACATTCCATTGTAGCGTCCAGAAATATGCCAAAACAGCGTTTATTTCCCAAACCTCCATGGGGCGGCCCTGCGAGCATTCCACAGCACATAACTGGATAGATCCCCGCAGACTATTATGTGCTTTTCCAATCTTTTCTTCGCCGTATTTCCGCACATAGTCGTCATTGTACCAGCTTTCCCTGTTCACGATTCCCCGAAAGGTAGTACCCTGCAAAAAAGGCAGGCCTTTTGATTTTACATAGGGCAGACGGGCTTCTGGATCACTTATACGGAGGTCGGGGTCTTCCTGATCCAGATTGTGGCAGGTGGTACACACGTAATATTTGCTGACATAAGACGACATTTTTCCGTCCGGTCCGATTGTTTGGCCACAACGAACGATGTCTTCTCCCATCTGCCTTTGCTTGTCTGTAAAACTACCTGCGTGGTCATAAGGAGCAGTTCCTAATTCGAGCAACAAATCATATACTCCTGTTTCAGCCTCGACAACCTCCACTTTAGCAGGTGAAGTCAGGCTGAAAGTCAGGAGGGGAATTATTAATAAAGCACTAAAAACAAAAATTTTATTCACAGCTCTATACTATTTAACCCACCATACGCAGCTTCTTTCTAAAACGCTGCGTGGTAGTCATGGAAAGCTATTTGCAACTTATTTTAGATGGTATTTTACCCCAATACGGGCCCCTAAATAAGCTGGCAACAGACGTTCTTCTGCCGGAGCTGTAGAAAATGTACAGCCCATAGATGCTTCAAATGTCAAGTGTTCTTTTGGCCTATATTGGATTCCACCCTGCATGGTTACATTCGGTAATAATCCGGTAGGCAATAATGGATTTTGTTTGATTTCCAATTCGTCATTTGATATCGGATTGATGTATTTAAATTCTACCAGAAAGGGTGGCACCTGATTCATTATTATCCCCCCACTTAGAAAAGGCCGCCAATTTGCCCGACGGTTATTAAATCGATACTTCAGTCCGACTCCATAGTTATTGGAACTTACATATGCTTCCACCGACCTGAGCACATAATCATCGGGCGCATCCGGATAGGTGAACCCAAAATCATGATGCTCTGATTCTGATTGTCCTTTTAATTTTATCTCCTGCCTCATATATTCAAGCCACAAGGACCAATGTGATCCAAAGGTGATTTCGGCGTCTGCTCCAAACGTCACTCCGAAACGGTTGGTCAGATGTTCGCCCGTAAGGGCAAGCAGTCCGCCGGAAACTCCCAAAAACATGCCATCTGGCCTAAACCGATCCAGGATGGTAATTTTACTAGCCTGAGATTCTGCCTGGATATGCGGCAGAAAATCAAACCAGTCAGGCACATGATTGTATTCCGGGTAAAAAGCTAAACCTGGGATATCCGTCAACAAATCATCATTCCGGGTGCGGCTTACAGAAAGCGGAGCAGCTTCCACTAATCGAAGAAATGGCGACTGGGTGGATGCACTAAATGGATTATATGGTTTGAAGGTTGAAAATGAATTATATCCTAAAAAAGGTGGCAGCGTCTGTCCGGATGTATTTGAAGTACCCGCTTGTGCCAGTTCGTTGGATTCGGTGTTTAGATAAATTTTTTGGATTTTATAAATGGTGTCATACTGATAGATGGTACGCGATTGAAAAACCGTATCGCGTTGAATCCCCATACTTTCCAAGCGCTGATTCGTCTCAGACAGCTGAGTAAAAAGCAAATAATTGCCGAATACAAGGGCTAGAAAAGCAGGAATACCAACCCACCACCAGGGGAAAATCCGGCGTTTTGATTTTGACCTGGCGTCCAGTTTACGGACCATATCCTCCCAGGCACCCGGATCAAATTCCGGTTCCGGTCGGCTCTCCAGATTACCTTTAAACTGATTATAAAATTTATCCATTCTCCCTGCTTTTTGTTGAAAAACTAGATGAACTATCCAACATTTTACGCAGACGTACTTTTGCTCTGGTTAAATTGGATCGGGAAGCGGAAACACTGATGTTCAGTTTTTCAGCAATTTCCTGGTGCTTATATCCCTCCATAACAAAGAGATTAAACACCATTCGGTAGATGGGTGTTAACTTCTGTAGAACGGGCAACACATCCTGATCTGGATTTAAATCAGGATAATTTTCCTGTTCAATCACCGGAGATTCATTGAGCGCATCCAATTCCACAAAATCCGGGTTTTTGTGATGCTTCCGGTGATAATCAATGGCTGTGTGTACTAATATTTTTCGAAACCACACTTTAAAAGGATAAGCCGAATCATATTGATCCAGCTTTGTAAACACCTTTAAAAAAGCATCGTTCAAAATTTCAAGCGCTTCTTCTCTTCCTTTGGCATAGCGCAAAGCCACACTTAATCCGTAGCCGAAGTAGTATTTATATAGACGTGCCTGGCTATTGCGATTCTCTTTCAGGCAACCTTCCAGTATCAAACTAAGATTAAGTTCTTTTTCAGCCATTCTCCTTTTAATGACACTCCCCTATACGGAATGTGCTCTAAAAACGCTGCGTTTTGTGACAGCGTATTTTCAACCAGGTGATTGAAATCAGTCAAACGACTGAGATCAGTCATTTGAGCTGCACTGAAATACCCGGAAATTGTCTTCAGAAACAATAAAACAACAATCATGAACCTTATTGCACCCGTTTCAACACTTATGACAAAAAACCTGATCACTGTAAATCCGGAAGATACGCTGGAAAAGGTAAATCAGGTTTTTGAAGACAACAACATTCACCACCTCCCGGTCGTCCGATTTCATAAAATTGTCGGGATAATTAGTCAGACGGATTTTAAGCATTTCCTACATGGCTATACCCAGAACCAGCCGGACGGCTTCCTGGAAAAAACAAGACTTGGATCTTGGAAAGCGGAGGATATTATGACCAAAGGTCTCGGAAAAGTCGAATCCACCGACAAGCTGCGGACCGTGGTTGACATTTTTAAAATGAATCGGTTTCACGCACTTCCGGTTGTTGACAACGATGACTTGGTTGGCATCATTACCGTACAGGATATTATCAATGCGCTGGCTGCAGAGCATGTATCTCTGGATGATTATAAAGCTGCTAAAAACGGTTAAATAGCGTTTGCGCAAAACAGAAAACCCTGGCAATTGCCGGGGTTTTCTGTTTTCGGGAAAATGTACTTCCTTCCTGCATAAAACCTGGCAGGACTGGAATCCGGCACCAGCTCTTAGCTAATTAACTCTAAAAGCTGGTAGGTAATCTGGTTGGTGCGCATCGTTTGGGTCTGGTAATCAAGCATCCGCATATTTCGCTCTCTTCGAAAGGTTTCCCATTCTGAAATCAACATGGTGATTTCCGTTTGGCGTTCGGCAGGGAATACGGATTTTAGGGATTCTAATTTCCGGAAGGCCGACTCTAATCTTGCCTGAGTGATAAATCTTTCGATCTCCTCACGATCAGTCGGGGAAAGACCAGTATTGGCAACCGTTTTTTTGGCCGGATCAGCCTCCAGTGATCGAAAAAAGCTTAACAAATCAGCATCCAGTTTTGCTTTTTTTGCAGAAACCTGGTCGCTTGTCAAATGGCCGGATCGGTCCTGTTTACCTATTTCGCGGAAGCGAAGATAATACGCATCCAATTCATCAATGAGATTTGAAGAAAGCAGCGTACTATTTCCATTCAGGAATTCATAACTCTCGGTGAAACCTTCATCCAGAAATATTTTTCTGGCCTGGACTGCGGCGGCTTTTAAATCCATAAGCATCTATGGTGGTTATTGTTTAACCATAATACATAGAGAAAGTAATTAACCAGACAAGTGCGCCCCAAATAATCATATAAATACCCTGGGCCCTGGTGGCATCATCAAATCGTTCTACCCCATCCTTTTTGGCCACTCTTAAATAAATGCCCACGCCAATTCCAATTAAGGCAATAATAATAGTGCTTGCATAAACGGCGATCAGGTAAGTGGTATTCCAGTGTTCTTTTTGGGTAGGTTCCTGGGAGTTTGCTTCATAGGACCCGCCATAGGCACGTCTGGGAGGCTGATTTGGAGCACGATCGCGTTGACCGGTAGCTTTTTGGATATTATTGGATTCGATGGTTCCCCGTAAAACCGGGTCATCCTTTTTTTGCTGAAATTGCTGATCCCTTCTGCGTTTTTCATCTGCTGCGATCCGCTTCATTTCTTCTGATCTACGTGTTTCCACCTCTTGCAATTCAATGATCAGATCCTGGGTTTGGTCCTTGTATTTTCCATCCGGAAAGTTGTTAAAATAATCCTGATAGGCAGAAATGGTATTGCTTCGACTGGCAGCTTTCCAAGCTTCCTCATCTTCAATTTCCCGAATATAATCAACAAAAACAGGATATCGATCCAGTTCACTGAGTAAATCCAATAAGGTCGTACTTACACTGAGGCGTTCGCGACTAACATCCTCTTCGGTTGAAAACCCTTTTTTAAGATTATCGCCGGCTTGATATAATCTTTGCGACAAGGTAATGGTCTGATTGCGGAGTTGCCGTGCTTCTTCTTTCCCGCTTGGATCCTCTGTTTTAAAATCAGAAATCGTATTGAGCAATGTATCAACGGCCTGTTCTAATCGGTTCAGGCTAATAAGGCGTTCGAGACGCTTAACAAAGACCTTCATTTAAGATAATTTTCAGTTCTGTATATCTCCAAATAGATTTTGGAGCGTTTTGAAACGTTACCCTAATATCCAAAAAAAATCTGTAATGCAAGTTATCTGTTATAAGGATAAAAGAAAAGAGGCTGAATTTTGGTTCAGCCTCTTTTCAATACGATCTTTATTTACTCTTTATCAGGACAATCCGGGCGTGGACCGCGTGGATGCGGACGTTTTCCGTCTTCTCTTGGTCGTTTCGCTTCTTTCATTTCCTTGCGTTTAGCTAGTTGCTCAGGAGTCAGGATTTGATCAACAGCCTGTCTTTTAGCCTGATGGAGGGCACGCATCTCGGCATGTGCTGTTTCCATTTTTTCGGCTACTGCTTTGGTTTCTGCCTCAAAATCAGAATCAACCTGTTTAATAGCGGCCACCTGTTCAGGTGTTAACTGGAGTTCTTCAGTCATCTTTTCCAGATGTTTTTCCGGACCATAATGGTCTTTTCCGGTTTTACCATGTTGGGCCTGTGCAAAAACCGGAGCCATCATGAATCCGAATAAAACCAGGAGAGACATTAATTTCATTTGCTTTTTCATATTTCGTGTAATTTTTTGGTTTGGAAGTTGTTTTAGAATGCCTGCTGAGGTTCAGTGAATTGAATTTTCATTCCAGTGGAGGCTTTTTTTGAGCCGCATAGCAGCGCTATCAGGCCATAAAAAAACAAAAAGTGGCGTGAAAAAGCTTTTCAGGAAACCTATGAGGTGTTTTTAAACAACTTCTTACTATAAATTAGATGCCGTGTTGACTAAAAACTTACACCGACACCCTTTTATTTTTTCTGGTGTAAGAAATAGCACCTCCAGGGCATCTAAAGTTGGAACATGACCAAAAAACTGGAACAGGAAATCCTCGCCGACTTATTGGCCAAAAAAGAATCGGCTTACCAATATCTAATAGACCAATACCAACAAAAGGTATTGAATACCTGTTTGGGCTTTGTTCCTAATTTGCAGGATGCAGAAGATCTCTGCCAGGATACTTTCGTAGAAGTCTTTCGATCAATCCATGCTTTTAAAGGAAATGCAGCTCTTTCCACCTGGATATTTCAGATAACGACCCGAAAGTGCCTGGCCTTTATTCGTTATCGAAAACGCCATAAAAGGAAAGCCTTCTTCCAATCTCTTGTGGGACTGGATGCTCCTGAAAGCCGGGCGATTTCGGA
This sequence comes from Saprospiraceae bacterium, assembly GCA_020437105.1. Classification (GTDB taxonomy): domain Bacteria; phylum Bacteroidota; class Bacteroidia; order Chitinophagales; family Saprospiraceae; genus JAAEZH01. The sequence continues at coordinate 14,875 of JAGQWR010000064.1, read as the reverse complement.
TAAATCTTTCCACCCGGGCATTGCGCTGGAGGATAAAGAACGCGGGGAAATCTTATTTGAAAAAATTGCTTTATTACCGGAAAAACAACAAACAGCCTTTGTTTTAAACCGAATTGAAGGGTTTGAAATAACAGAAGTTGCCGATATCATGCAATTAAAAAGAGGTACTGTGGATGTACTCCTAAATCGGGCGAAGAAAAATCTGCGCCAGTCACTCGAACAGTATTACAGAAATATAGCCTAAGCAACATGGAAAAAAATAAACGAACACCGGAACAAGAGGCTGAGCAAACGCTAGCGCTATTGGAGCATATCCGACGACCTGCCGAAAACCCCTATTTATATACCCGGGTTCGAGAGGCTATGATGCGGGATCAACTCCAAAAGCGTACAACTGTGCAATGGGTATTTGCATTGGCCACCATCTTAATTATCCTTAATGGCCTCTTTTGGCTGCAAAGTTTTAGTATTACCGGAAGTGAAAATGAAACACTCTCGGATGTATTTGCCCAAGATTATGAATTCCTCCAACCGATTGGGAGTTATGAAGATGACCTGGATTTGGTTTCTTATACAATGGACAACGAATGAAAAATTTATTAGGAAATAATGGCTGGCTAATTTTAATGCTGGTGGTTTTAAACATCGGTACCCTGACTACTTTTTGGCTACAAAACAAAACGAGCAAAAAGCACCCGCCCAGGAATGAAATACTGGCAAAGGAGCTGGATCTTTCTCCGGAACAAGCTCGAAAATTTAAAGTCCTTCAGGATTCCTTTTTTGCCGAAACAGAGCCCATAATGGCTGAGCTAAGGAAGCTGAGGCACCAAATGTTTAAACAACTGGACAATCCGGTGGAAACCACTCTCGGACTTTCGGAAGAAGCCTGCGCTATTCAGCAGGAGCTGGATAAAAAGCTGGTTGTTCATTTCCTGAAACTACAATCGATTTGCGACAGTACACAAAGCAAAAAGTTAAGTAAAATTTTTGAGCGCTCACAAGATCGAAGTTCGCACAAAAAACGGCCTCATTCAGGGTACCGGCATAGTTCTGAATAAAGTCATACAGAGGATTGATCATTATCATCTGAGAAAAAAATCTATGGCCTTATACTTGTAGTAAATAAAACCATTGCCATGGATCCCAATAAAAGAATAAGCGAAATCATGTCGATCAATTTGATTTGTGTTCGACCAGATGAGAAGGCTGCAACCATCCGGGAAATATTCGTAAAACACGATTTTCATCATTTGCCGGTAACGAATACAGACGGGATATTAGTCGGCATGATTAGTCAGGTCGATTTTCATCGAATAAGTTACAATCTGTCGCAGCAAACCACCGGACCAACGTGGACAACGAAGGCCTACGACTCTATGGAGGCACAGGATTTCATGACCACCCAACCTTTGAGCATCCGTCCGGATGACTCTGTTGGATTGGCAGCAGATATTTTCCTCGCAAACAAGTTTCACGCCTTACCTGTTATTCAAGGTAAGGAATTGGTAGGATTGGTTACGACCCACGACCTGCTGGCATATAGCTTTAAATCGCCGATTGAATCGACGATCAATTAAATAAACAAATTCAAATCAACCAAGTTATGGACAAGAACACACCAGTGAGCCAAGTGATGACCATTGATTTGATTTCTGTTGGACCAAATGACCTGATGACAAAAGTTCGGGACATTTTTCAGGAGAACGATTTTCATCATATCCCGGTGGTGGAAAACAGGAAAGTTGTGGGCATTATTAGCAAAGGTGATTTTCACCAATTGGAAAGTGCCTTTACTTTTTTCCGAAAGGAGAAAACGGAAGCTTATAATGAGGCTGTATTCAGGTCCTTGCTTGTCAGCGAGGTAATGAAAGATCGAATTGCCACGATTAAACAAAATGAACCGGTAAAACTTGCAGCATCCTACTTCCGGGAAAACCTCTTTCACTGCCTTCCTGTTGTAACAGATGAGGGCAGCATCTGTGGAATGGTGACTACACTTGATTTACTTAACTACGCCTATCAGTAAAAATAGCCATGTTAAAAAAAGCATCCCGAATTTTGGATCTCTCCAAAATTCGGGATGCTTTTTTTAAGACTTACTTAAAATGATGTTTATTGATGGAAAACCAGCAATGGAATTGTTGAGTTGTATGTCATCTTTCGGGTCAGGCTGGTGTGGAAGAGTCTTTCCCAAAGTCGTCTCCGCGGAATAAACATGGCGAGTAGGTCAACATCCAGGTCTTGCACGAAACGATCCAGGCCTTCCTGTATAGAAGCGCTGTTTACTATGGAAAAATCAGCAAAAGCCACGGGGTAATCTGCTACATTTATAACTCCGTCCATTTCACCCACTTCCGGATGTGTTTCTACATGCACAAAGTGAATATCTGCTTTAAAAAATCCGGCAAACTCCATCAGTTGGCTAACTGTCGGTCCATCCTCCGGTCGAAAATCAGTAGCATAGGCAATTTGACCGATCTTTTTATAAGAGGCATCAGCTGGAACTGCCAAAACCGGCACTGTGGCATTCATCATGGTTTGCGTGGTGACACTGCCGATCATACGATCCAGTCGTCCGTGTTCACTGCGGGTACCCATGACGATTAAGTCGTATTTATTGTCGGCCACGAAATCCGTAATTTCCTGAGGTGTAAAGACGCCATAAAGGGCATGACAATCGCCCAATTGAGGGCAATCAAAGGCCTCGTATAGTGCTTTGAGTTCCCGTTCGGTTTCTATCCGTTTTTCATCTGTCATACGGTGGATCAACTCCGGAGGTGTATGGCTGACGTCAATCATAGGAATATGGTAAACGGTAACGATATCGACCTTTGCTTTTAAATCTGCTGCCAGAGCAATCGCATATTTCAAAGCATTTCGGGATGTATCAGAAAAGTCAGTAGGAAATACTATGCGTTTCATTATTCCGGATTTAATTGTTAGAATCTTAGAACGAGTATGAGTAGTACACTTTGGAGCATTTGTGGCAAAATATTGCCTAAACACCAAAAGACCCGGGCATGGATTGCAAGTTCCCCTCTAATAGGAATAACAGGACTAACCGGGTCATGGTTGACATGTAATTCGAACCTTCGAAATGGAAATTCCTGCGGAACAGGCTCCTGGCTTTTATCATTTGTGCTGATCATGGCTTGCGCTTTTAATCATACACAAATTAGGGCCGGCGTCTTTACAGGACGATGAGGATTCTTAGTCTTCTGATTGATTTTTATCAGGTTCCGGTACTCCTTGGTTGGCAGGTGTTTTGTAAACAATTGTTCGATATGGGAAAGGAATTTCAATGCCCTCGGCATCAAAGCGCTCTTTGATGCTTTCCAGCAAATCGCATCCTATTACAAAAGCTTCTGCCTGATTGGAGGCCCAAACCCAAGCTCGGAGGTTAACTGAAAAATCGCCAAGCGAAAGCACCCGAACAGGAACAATGGGTACACCTTCCAGGATTTGCTCTTCCGTTCTGGGATCTACCAAAAAGGGATGTTTTAAAGCCTCCTCTTCCATGATGGCTTTGGCCCTTTTAACATTACTGTCATAACTGATCCCGATTTCAACAAACTTGCAAATCTTATCATCAGCATAATCCGAATTGACAATAATTTCATTGCTGATTACCGAATTAGGAATAATTACCCGCTTGTTTTCAAAATCCCGGATAACCGTATGTCTTAAGGTAATATCCTCTACAATTCCGGCTACTTCATTGCGGATGCGGAGCCGGTCATTCACCCGAAAGGGTTTAAAGATGACAATGAAAATACCACTCATGATATTACTCAAGGCATGCTGAGAGGCAAAACCTGCCACCACTGCCAATATCCCTGCACCAGTTAGTAAGGAGTTGGAAATAGTTCGGAAGGAAGGTACCATGTAAAAAGCCCACCCAATACCCAGCAGGTATATTAGGGCACTAATGGAGTGGCGAATAAATTGATAATTAGTCGGATCATTTTGCATAATCCGGGTAGATCTTTTTATAAATGCGCCAAACAGCCTTCTGACAATCGCAGCAAAAACAAAGGTGCCAATCAGGATCGCAAAAAAAGAGAGCCCTATTTCATAATCTGCTAAAAACTCGGTCATTCCTTTATAATTTACAATCGACTTTATTCCACTCCCAAATGTAAAATACGGCTGCCGGTTTGCGCCGTGGGGTGTACACTTTTTCCAATTACAATACCATCAGAAGGAGCTTGATACTTCCGGATCAGATCACCAAAGATATTCTTAAGGCTGGCAATTTCCTCCCCTTTTTTCACACGTTGAGCTACCTGGGGATACACTTGAAGGATGCCTCCGGCATCTGTGTACATCCAGAAGGAATCTGAACAGAGAACAGGCTCTACTTCCGGAAGTTCAATTTCGCCTTCCATCATACCCAGGTGAATGATAGTATTGTGAACTCCTTCCAAACCAGATCGGATCAGCCCTTTCTGAAATCTGTTTGGATCTCCAACTTCCAGGGTTATTGCTTTAGTACCTTGCTCCTGCATGGACCAACGCAGGGTACCATCCGGCGCCGGACTGTTTACGATGATCTGGGCATTTTGAAGTTCAGCCAGTTTTTTGCTGGTTGGATCACTATAATTAGCTCGCACGTAATACGAATTAATCCGGCCAAAACTGGCAGTGTGCAAATCGAGCAGGTAATCAATTTTTCCCATCGCTCTTTCCAAAAACCGATACGCGTAAACCTCACTATTATTGCCGTTGGGCTTACCCGGCATCAAATGATTTAAATCAAAATCATCATTAAATTTTCGCTGCATAAGTAAAAAGCCCGGCACATTGACCACTGGAATGCTCATAATTGTACCCTTCAATAACTTAGGGTCAATGTCATGAAACAAGCGATGGATCACCGGAATTCCATTCAATTCGTTGCCATGCACGGCTGCTGTGACAGCTAATACAGGTCCGGGTTCAACTCCGCGCGCTACCATAATGGGGATCATAATCGGCAGGCCCAGGCTATCATCAACGAGTTTTAAAAACAGGCGATGCTGTGTGCCTTCCGGAATTTCATCCAGGTCCAGACGCTCTATAATGGGAATGGATTTTGAAATCCCCAAAATCTCTACCGTGTCATAATTCAGTTGCTGCATTTTTCTTCAAACTTTCTGCAAAATCAATAAAATGTTTAATCACCAGATCTGAAGCGGGTATGTCTGTTAATTCGCCTAAAGGCTGAATCCCTCCAATGCTTAATGCATTTACTTCCGATAAAACCCGTTTGCCTACATTTCCCATCAGGGTATCCATGCCAAAAATTGCAATGCCTAGCGGCCCCAGCTTTTCGTGCAACCTGGCTGCCATATCCCTTTCTTCCGGATCAACTTTTGTAACAACTGCCCGGCCCCCCTGTGCAGCATTACACAACCATGAACCTTCCGCGGGCATTCTCAAGAGTCCGCCAATAACGTGTCCGTTGACGACTACCACCCGTTTATCTCCTTCCCGAACCCCGGGAAGAAATTCCATGGCCAGATAACCGCCTAAGTCAAATTGTGTCTGAAGTTGTGCGGCATAGTCATCCAAAGAAACCGGCCCCTCAGGCAGCAACACCTGCCCCTTTTCCACCCGAAGAATTCCGCGGCCACCGTAATCTTCCAGTGGTTTTAGTACAATCGGGAACGCCTGCTGGAAGTCTTTAATATCGGCCAGATTTCGACACAATCGAATTGGCGGACAAAGATCAGGAACTTCCAGGAGAAATTCTTTAGAACCTGATTTTTGAATACCTAAAGGCCGATTTAAAATAATTTGGTTTTTAAAGCGCGCCTCCAAAAACTCAAAGAAGCCTGTTGGGATCGGACGAGGTAGTCGCAACCAGATCAGGTCAAAGGATTGAAGGGCTACCTTTTGCACTTTTCCGGACTCAAAAGCCTGCTGTCCCCATTCATAATTAAGTGTACCGTTTACCGGGGCTGCCCATACAGCATCTTCTGAAAACTGATAAAAGAAGGGGGCATTTTCTGCCTGTCCACGACTTGCCATCATAATTTCTCCTACCCGTTCATCCCGCTGAAGCGCGTTGCACAATTCATAAACAGAATTAGCCGGATTATGACTCAGGTGGTCTGTTAGTACAATTATTTTCCACTTATTCATGGTGCCATAATTTCGTTTAGCAGGGCATCATCATCATTTAATGATTTGAACAGCCGCATTCGAAATTTTCCTTTACTGTTAAAGAGGTTAATACACATTTTATCAATTGCGATCATAGACAAAACTGTTTGAATATAGGCCTCTATCAGATCATCTAAGCCAATTCCAAGACGGTTAAAATCCCGTCGATCCATCAATAGCAGCCTGTTGGTATCCGTATCCCAATTTCCTTCCGCGTTTTTAACGGAAAGGTTGGTGCCCAGCATTTCCCAGGAATCTGTGCTTTCGGAGATTTGATCAAGCAACGGTTTTAATGCCCGCCTGGCATAAACTCCGATCGGACGAATTCCAGACTCTGTCGCACTTACCATTAGACGTATATCTGCCACATAAGTATTGCCTTTATCAGAGGGCATGGTACCAATATGATAAAATTTTCCGCGTGCTGAAGTTGAACTCCATTCATAATTGCCAATCAGGCTTTGAACGATAAACCGACCATAGGGATAATCTCTTTCCATAAAGGCATCCAATTCGTGATCATTTACAATCGTCCACACTCCTTGTCCCGCATTGCTGTACGGGTTTTTTATAACTGCCTGGCCACCCATCTTTTGAACCCATAATGGAATTTCTTCCTTACTCACATCCCAGATAGTTTCCGGGGTCAAAATCTCTAATCCGCTACCATCCAAGGTGGAATTATATAGGTCATATGCCTTAGACGCAACCATCTTATTTCGGCCACCTGCCAGACAGGCAACTACCGGATTTAGGATACGTGTTTTACAATTAATTGGAAGGCGGGTCCAGGGTTTCTGAGTCAGGTATCGAAATGCTCCCCGTATGGGAGTCCAGGTATCTGTTTCCGTACGAACCATCATTACGCCGTCCTCAAAGCGAACGCCGGGGTTGGGATCATCATGGTAGTAGGTTATTAAATGAACCGGCTCCTCAAATAAGGTGGCCATGGCATTGGCATAACCAGTAGCTTCCATTGGGTTTTTATCATAAATTACGGCCAGCGCACCCGGGATCCCTTTAACCTTTTTCCCCAAAGTGGGTTTTATTGTACGCTCTACTAACAAGCGATACCCGCCCATTTCCTGATTATCATCCTGCAAGGGCATGGATTTCTGCCCGGAGGGACAGGAATTATTTTCGATGACAACCATTTTGCGATTTCCCTCTGCATCCGTTACATGCATCAAATCAGCACCAGCCCATCGAAAATATTTTGGTTGATATTTCAATACTTCACCGAGTACTTCCGGACGCACTTTTGGATGTAAATGGCAATAACGTTTTATGATGCGGTCCTTGCTAAGGTGCAAAAAAAAGTTTATCAGGGGATGAATAGTAGCGTTAAGCGCTTTGGGATACCAGTGATTTTCTGGTTCAAAATTGCCTGGTACTATTTTTTGCGCGATCGTTAACTCTGACATTTTTACTTATTACAACTTAATTAAATACCCGATTTAAAACATATCAAGGCAATTGATGGTGATTCGTGCAGTCTGCAAAAGCAACCCCCAAACACGTTTTATGGGAATGTCGCGAAAAAGGTAATATCCATATTTGGTTTTACCTTAAAAACTATCCAAGAATTCCCAATAAAAATCGTGCCAGCAGTTTTTTGTCAAAAAAGTATTTCTCCAAACAGCCAACTGTGTTGGCTTCCCGAACCTTTTCAACTATGCGCTACAAGCGCAGGAGAGCATTGACCATTCTTCGGTAATAACGGGGATCATTGCCATTTGTTCTTAACAGCTGCCTGGGGCGAATGTAAACGTAACAATGGTTTGTTAACTATTGCCGGAGTGCACTATTGTTTAGAAATGAACAAGCTGGCCATCCGTAAGAGAAGACCTGTGATATTCCAATTAATCAAAAATTTGTTTCTTTGTGACAAGCCCTTACAACTAATTGTCATATGGCTTTCTTTCAAAATATAATTCCACATTAACAGCTTTTGGACAGGAGGGTCTATATTGCTTTAATCAAACTAATCCAGATGACTTTACAGATAAAAAATATAGCAGAATACCGCGAAGCCTATAATAAAAGTGTTTCAGATCCGGAAGGATTCTGGGCAGAACAAGCTGATAGTTTTTTGTGGCGAAAAAAATGGGATCAGGTACTGGAATGGGACTTTAAAACGCCAAACATCCAGTGGTTTAAAGGCGGCAAATTAAATATTACGGAAAATTGCCTGGATCGACATTTGGCAGAACGCGGGGATCAGGTCGCAATTCTATGGGAACCGAATGACCCTAGCCATGCGGTACAATCTTATACTTATAAGGAACTGCATACAGCAGTATGCAAGACCGCCAATGCTTTAAAAGCAAATGGAATACAAAAAGGCGACCGTGTTTGTTTTTATATGCCCATGGTACCAGAATTAACAATCGGCGTGTTGGCCTGTGCCCGAATTGGAGCAATTCACTCCGTCGTGTTTGCCGGTTTTTCGGCTTCTGCTCTGGCCGATCGGATTAAGGATGCGACCTGCAAAATGGTTATTTGTTCTGATTATAATAATCGGGGCAACAAAGATATTCCCGTTAAGCAGGTTGTTGATGATGCTATTGCCCTGGGATGTGATTCTATCGAAACCGTGCTTGTACATCGTAATACTGGTGCATCCATTGCCTGGAATACCCGGCTCGATAAATGGTGGCATGAGGAGGTGGATCATCAGTCCAGTACTTGCGAGGCAGAAGAAATGGATTCGGAAGACATGTTATTTATCCTCTATACCTCCGGTTCTACCGGAAAACCAAAAGGTGTGGTACATACCTGTGGCGGGTATATGGTTTATACCTGTTTCAGTTTTCGAAATGTATTTCAGTATCAGGACGGTGATGTGTATTGGTGTACAGCAGATATTGGCTGGATTACGGGTCATTCCTACATTGTATATGGTCCTTTACTTGCCGGGGCAACCACGGTGATGTTTGAAGGCGTACCAACTTACCCGGATGCCGGAAGATTTTGGGAAGTGTGCGATAAACATCAGGTCAATCAATTTTACACCGCTCCTACAGCTATTCGTGCGCTGATGGCACAGGGCGACTCCTATGTAGATAAATTCAACCTAAACTCCCTCAAAGTTATTGGCTCGGTTGGCGAACCTATCAATGAGGAAGCCTGGCATTGGTACAATGATAAAGTTGGACGTGGAAATGCCCCTATTGTTGACACCTGGTGGCAGACAGAAACTGGTGGTATTATGATTAGTCCCCTTCCTGGGATAACTGATACCAAACCCTGTTATGCTTCTTATCCTTTGCCGGGAGTACAGCTCGTATTACTTGATGCCTCCGGTAAAGAATTGGAAGGCAATGGTGTAGAAGGATTACTATGTATTAAATTCCCCTGGCCTTCCATGTTGCGGACTACGTATGGCGACCACAAACGCTGTCAGGAGGTCTATTTTTCACCTTTTGAAAACATGTACTTTACTGGCGATGGTGCCAGAAAGGATATGGATGGTCGTTATCGGGTTATTGGCCGGGTGGATGATGTGATCAATGTTTCCGGCCACCGGATGGGCACCGCCGAGGTTGAAAATGCAATAAACGAACATGATAATGTGGTCGAATCAGCTGTGGTTGGATATCCGCATCCAATCAAAGGACAAGGCATTTATGCGTATGTGATCACAAACGTTCCGGTGAAGGATGACGAAAAATTCCGGAAAGAGGTACGCACCACGGTGACCAAAATGATCGGTCCCATTGCTAAACCGGATGCTATTCAAATTGTGTCAGGCCTGCCTAAAACCCGATCCGGTAAAATTATGCGGCGGATTTTGCGCAAGATCGCTTCCGGAGATATATCAAATCTGGGAGATACCTCTACCCTGTTAAATCCGGAGGTCGTTGAAGAAATTAAGGAGGGCGCTGTAAAAACCGAAAACTAAGAACGTTTTTGAAAATTTTTCCAAACAGCTTCTTTTGCCTTTCGGCGAAATAAAGCCGGGAAATATCTTTTAATACGATAAAGCTTGCGGGCGGAGGTGGGGAGAATAATCTCTGCCTTGCCTGCCAATGCTTTTTCAAGTATTTCCTTGGCCACGGTAGAAGCCTCCAATTCAGACCGATCAATCATTTTTTTGGCAAAATGCTGAGCAGCTGCTGGTCCGCGGGCGTACTGCATAACATCTGTTTTAAAAAACGTAGGCATTACCACACAAACACCAATATTATAAGGCAGCAATTCATATGACAGGGTCTCGGAAAGAGACCGAACGGCTGCTTTAGATGCATTATATGCCGACATACCCGGCCCATTCGCGAAAGCGGCAGCAGAGGAGATATTTATTATCAACCCGCTTTTTTGCTTTTGGAAGGTATCTATAAAAAGTTTGCAGCCGTAAACCACACCCAGGAAATTGACTTGCATCAACCACTCCCAATCGTCCAGTTTATAATCCGAAAAATCGCCCCCATCTCCTACCCCGGCATTGTTTATCAGCAGGTCGATACCTCCGGCCCATTCTAAAAATGCGACAGCAGCCTCTTCGTAGGCAGGCCGATCGCTGACATCAAAGCTGTAAGTCATTACGTTAGCCGCTCCGGCCGATTCAAATTTCCGGGCAGCTTCAGCCAATACATCCTGCCGAATATCAGTAATACCAAGACTCCATCCCTGACTGGCCAATATAAGCCCAAGCTCCAGCCCTAATCCCGAGGCGGCCCCTGTAAGAAACACACGCTTTTTTGATCTTTCCATTGATTTAATTTTCATTTCTTTAAGTCATCCAGCCACTCAACAATGGTTTGCAAGGCTAAATCTACATTTCCCATCTGACAATGTTGATCTGCATGTTCTTCCTTTGTAAAAATCCGGGTAGTTACTGATTGGGCATTTACCAAGGCTTCTTGCTGTTTGTACAACAGTTTTGGTGGTTGAAAGGCATCATGCTCCCCGGTCATTAGCAATACATCCTGAGTAATCAACTCGCTGTGCAAATGGGTTTTATTCATCCCAAGCATCCAACGAACTGCCTCAATTGGCTCCTGTTTGTCGATGATAAACATGGCTTGGTTTACCGTGTGCCGGAGCGTACCTACCAGCATTTTCAGGCGGATGCTAAAATTCATAAATCGGGGAAATTTCATCATAACGGAGACGAGTTTCCGGTTGAAATTATTGGTGAGTTCCAACCAATCATAAACAGGCGGGAAAGCGACGATTCGGGTAATGCGTTTCTCATAAGCCCCCGCACGGATAGCCCAATATCCACCCATCGACACGCCTATCAGCGTTGCTTCTTTAATCTGATAAAAATCCAATACAGCAGCAGTTGGTTTTTCCCAATCGTGATCAAAAGGAAGTTTATACTTTCGCAAGGTACCTCCCTGCCCGGGCCCCTCAAATGCAATGACATCATAGCCCTGCTCCGCGAAGTACGCCCACATGCAATAAAATTCTTCGATAAAAGAATCAAAACCACCGCAGGCCAGGATGGTGCCCTTACTTTTGCCCTTTCGGGAATCAATTTTTAAACCGGATAAATAACTATTAGCGTAAGGTATTTTAACCCGATCTACTTTTTCTTCGGCGAAAGCCTGATCAAAAGTTTTTATAAAACGATCATAGGCAGGTAATTTGGCCGGATTTGTTGGTTCAATCAAAAATTCAGCCGCTCGAAAATACGTAGCAGCATTGGTCAATCGACCTTCCTCTAAGGCGCGCTCCCCTGCCTGGGTAAACAAGCGTACATAATCAACAAATGATTTTATTTGCTCGCCAATAGCGATAATATCTTCCTTCCGGGCATAGCCCAGGGAATACCACCTGTTGAGCTGGTAATTTATAAAGGCATTTTTGTGAAACTTGAAAAATCCAACAGGGAGCTTCATTTTAAAAATTATTTAGGTTTGGAACAGGAAAAATAACTTTTTTGGGTGACAAATGTCCTTAAGTAAGTCTGGAAAGGTGAATACCTTAGCCGCAGTACCTATCAAAACTATTTTGAATGAACCTTCATACCTTTTTAACGGATTCTGATAAAGCTGTAAAAACGCAAAATATTCTAAAAAGTACTGGTAATGCAACGTTGCTTCGTCTTAAAAAAGACGGCCTGCTGGATAAACACCAAAGCAAAAATAAGGCCTTGTTGGTTTTACTTTCAGGTCATGCAGTGTATGAAGAAGACGGTCGGAGCGTGGATCTAAAAGCCGTACACGACTTTGTAGAAATCCCTGAAAAGGTAACGCACCAACTTGTTGGAAAAGCAGATTCTTTGTTACTACTGATTCAATAGATAAACGCCCGCTATTTGGGTTTTAAAGTCATCCCTTTTTGTGATTGCGATCACTAAAAGGGATTTCTTTTGAAGCTACTTTTGAGGATAAGTTCACCTCGTTTATTGGTTCAATTAAAAAAGCAACATGAAAAGATCCAGCCTCCTTTTTACATTCGTTTTTTTCTTTTTTAGCGGTTTTACACAAACACCATTTGACATACAACTGGAAGCTGTTTCTATTCCTGAATTGGGCGGACTGCAATCTTATGCCTGGGGGCAACACGACGGTTACTGGCTTATTCTGGGTGGCCGCTTAGATGGCCTGCACAGAAGACAGCCCTGGGCATCATTTGATGAAGCCGGTCTCAACAATCAGATTATTGTAGTCGATCCGGTGGGTTTGCAAAAATGGACAGCCCCCTTATCGAGCCTTCCTACTGCACTTCGGGAACAGCTTAGCGCCACAAATATGGAATTCTACCAGGAAGGAGATTATTTATATTTAATTGGAGGTTACGGTTTTAGTACTACGGCCCAGGATCACCTCACCCATCCGTACCTGGCAGCCATCAAAGTGTCAGCTGTCATTGACGCCGTGATCAACGAAACGGCTTTTAGCAGTTTTTTCAGACAAGTAGCAGATACTAATTTTGCGGTAACAGGTGGTTATCTGGAAAAAATTGAGGACATCTTTTACCTGGTCGGTGGACAGCGATTTGACGGTGCCTACAATCCGATGAACCATCCGACTTTCACACAGGAATATACAAACTCCATCCGGCGCTTTACCCTGGAAGATGATGGTGTTAATTTAACCATCACCCATTTACCAAGCTGGACAGATGCCAACAACCTGCACAGAAGGGATTTGAACGTCAGTCCGCAAATCATGCCGGACGGCCAGGAAGGATTAACGATTTTCTCCGGTGTTTTCCAACAAACTGCGGATCTTCCCTACCTCAACAGTGTGGACATTCGCCCCAGCGGATATGAAGTAAATCCCGATTTCATCCAATATTTTAATCACTACCATTGTGCCAATATTTCCATCTATAGTGCTGATCAAAATGAAATGCACAACCTCTTTTTTGGAGGCATGGCCCAATACTATGTGCAGGATGGTGTTCTCATGCAGGACGATAATGTACCTTTTGTAAATACGATTGCCCGGGTTACGCGTTCGGAAAATGGCAATCTGACAGAATACAAATTAGACCAGGAAATGCCCGGCTATTTGGGTTCCGGCTCAGAATTTATTCCTGTACAAGGTATTCCCGCTTACGCGAATAGCGTTTTGCAGCTGGATGAAATACCTGAAAACACGCTGATCGGTTATATCTATGGTGGAATAAATAGTACCGCGGCGAATATTTTCTGGATCAATGATGGCACACAAAGTGTGGCTAGCAGTCAGATTTTTAAGGTCTATTTAACCGCGCCCGGTACTTCCGGTACAAAAGATTTATCAGAACGCCGGACAGGCAAAATGGATATGCAGGTTTTTCCGAACCCAAATTCCGGGATTATAAATATTTCGATGCATCTGGGGTATCGGAGTGCCGTCACATTAAAACTTATCGATCAAACCGGAAGAGTCATTTATGAAGCGGAATATCCGGAGGCGAATCTTCAATTGGGGAATAACCGACTGGAAGTAGCATTAGACGAAAAGGAAAAACCATCAGTTATTTTCGTAACGCTGGAAAGCAACCTGGAGATCGTCACCAGGAAATTAATACTGGAGCGCTAAATCATCCAGCATAATTATCCAACACCTCTTCCCAGGAATAAGGTTTATAGACGATCTTAAGTCCGCTTGTTTCTAATTGGATTTGCGTTTTCAGAATCCGCCGTATGCCGGTTGGTCCTCCGAAATCTGCGCGAAACCATTGAAACAAGCGGCTGACATGGACCTCCTTTTTGGAAGGAAAAACGTCTGTTTCTCCTTCCAGGAATGACTGGGTGGCCATATTCAATTGTTGGTTTAATTTGTTGGCCGAATAAAAAGCAATCGGTGGGCAGCTTTTTGCGCCGCAATTTAGCGCGAAATGAATGCGGTAATCAATTTTAGAAACCGCCAGTCCTTTTATCAACTTGGGTGCAAAAATATTTGGCAAATATCCCAGCGAAAATTTCCACCTGTATTTACGTAAAATACCATGTTCGATATCATCCAACGAGAAAAAATGCCCGCTAATTTCAATAGCTTTTTTTCGAAATATTTCAGGTTTATCCAAGCGTTCTATTTTTCGAAGTATTTGAAAAAAGGCATTATATATATTAATCCAAAATGCTTTTTTTTGATCATCTTTTTCCAGATTGGAAGTTAATTCCGAAAAAGGTAACTCCCGTAATTTCTGAATAAAAGGAAATGTGGGCTGATCCATTTTCACTGCCAGTAGCAATTTCTCGGATAAAATATCGGGCGTACTATTTTCCATGCTAATCAACAGGTCAAAATTGACGACCTGCAATAAGGCTAAGATTCTTATA
>JAGQWR010000063.1 GCA_020437105.1 Saprospiraceae bacterium | reverse complement strand
TAAAAATTAAAAATTAAGACTTAAGAATTCGAAAGTTAGTGGTCCTGTTGTCCTGTGATTCAGTGGGTTAGTTTTTCAGTGGTTTAGTGACCTCAATAAAAATTAAAACTTAAAAATTCTGAATTATTAGTGGGTTAGTGAAAAAGTAAACAACTAAATCACTAACCCACCAATAAACTAAAAAACTGTCGCCTTTGGCGACCTACATATCAGCGATCAACTCATCGCCAAACTCAGAACATTTCAGGAGGGTTGCTCCTTCCATGAGGCGATGAAAATCGTATGTTACCTGTTTTTTGGAGATAGCACTATTCACAGCTTTGATGATTAGATCAGCTGCTTCGTTCCAGCCCATATAGCGGAACATCATTTCGCCAGACAGGATAACAGAACTTGGATTTACTTTGTCCAGTCCGGCGTATTTAGGCGCTGTGCCGTGGGTCGCTTCAAAGATTGCCTTGCCTGTTTGGTAATTGATATTGGCACCAGGTGCAATACCGATACCTCCTACATTCGCGGCAAGCGCATCAGAGATATAATCGCCATTCAGATTCAGGGTTGCAATTACTGAATAATCTGCCGGGCGAGTCAGGATCTGCTGCAGGAATGCATCCGCAATCGCGTCCTTCACTAAAATTTTTCCTGCTTTCATCGCTGCATCCTGTGCGGCATTGGCAGCATCTTTACCTTCAGCTGCTGCAATACGATCGTACTGCATCCAGGTGAATACTTTATCACCAAATTCCCGCTCAGCTAATTCATAGCCCCACTCTTTAAACTTACCCTCGGTAAATTTCATGATGTTCCCCTTGTGTACCAGGGTTAGTGAAGGCAATTTCTGCTCGATGGTATATTCGAGTGCTGCACGAACAAGACGTTCTGTACCTTCTACCGAAACCGGTTTGATACCGAGGCTAACAGTATCCGGGAAACGGATTTGGGTTACGCCAAGTTCTTCGATCAAAAATTTCTTTAATTTTTCTACTTCCGGTGTCCCGTTGAGGTATTCAATACCAGCGTAGATATCTTCCGTGTTTTCGCGGAAGATTACCATGTCAACCAGATCCGGACGTTTTACCGGGCTGGGTACACCTTCGAAATAACGAACCGGCCGTACACAGGCAAATAAATCCAATTGTTGGCGCAGGGCTACGTTGAGTGAGCGGATTCCACCACCTACAGGCGTAGTCAAGGGGCCTTTAATGGCAATTAAATAGGCGTCAATCGCATCCAGGGTAGCTTGCGGCAGCCATTCTCCGGTTTGATCAAATGCCTTTTGACCGGCAAGAACTTCTTTCCAGTGAATCTTGCGTGTTCCACCGTATGCTTTTTCAACTGCAGCATCTAAAACACGGACGGACGCTGCCCAGATATCCGGTCCGATTCCATCTCCTTCGATAAAAGGGATAATTGGATCATTTGGTACCTGTATTTTTCCGTTCGCAATCGTTACTTTTGTTCCACTCATGGTTTCGTTTATTTTTAAGGAAGCCAGGCTTGGCTTTGGCCGCACAAATGTAAAAAAATATTGAGCGTTTTGCGAATGCACTCCGATGATTTTAGGAGACTTCCTGGCGCAAAACTTATTTATGTCAAATCCTATTCTAGATCCAAGTGGTGAACAGTTTTCTCCGGAAGAAAATCAGGTTGAAAAAGCCCTGCGTCCGAAGCGCCTGGATGATTTTTCAGGTCAACCGAAAATTGTAGATAATCTGCAGGTTTTCATCGCAGCAGCTTTGCAGCGCGGAGAAGCCCTGGACCACGTTTTGCTGCATGGCCCTCCGGGGCTGGGTAAAACTACTTTGTCTCATATTATTTCCAATGAACTCAATGCCGGACTCAAAATGAGTTCGGGGCCTGTTCTGGAAAAACCCGGTGACCTTGCCGGGCTGCTCACAAATCTGGATGAAGGAGATGTGTTGTTTATTGATGAAATACACCGGCTAAACAATGTGGTGGAGGAATACCTCTACTCCGCCATGGAAGACTATCGGATAGATATTATGATTGATAGCGGTCCGAATGCCCGCAGTATCCAGATCAGTCTGAACCCATTTACCCTGGTGGGAGCTACTACCCGCATTGGCCTGCTTACTGCGCCGATGCGTGCCCGGTTTGGGATTCGTTGCCATTTAGATTATTACGATGTCAGTATCCTGGAAGGTATTGTAAAACGATCGGCCGGCATCCTGGACGTGCCTATCACGGATGAAGGTGCCCACCAGATTGCCAGCAGAAGTCGGGGAACGCCGCGTATTGCGAATGCCCTGCTCCGCCGAATTCGGGATTTTGCCCAGATTAAAGGAAATGGAACCGTAGATGCCGCGATTGCAGAGATTGGACTAAAAGCACTAGCAGTAGATGAATACGGGCTGGATGAAATGGACAACCGAATCCTCTCAACCATAATCCACAAATTCAAAGGTGGTCCGGTCGGCTTATCAACCATAGCCACAGCCGTAGGCGAAGAAGCTGGCACCATAGAAGAGGTCCATGAACCTTTTCTTATCATGGAAGGTTTCCTCCAGCGTACTCCCAGAGGCAGAACGGCCACCCAAAAGGCTTATGTACACTTGGGCGTTACGCCTCCGCCAATGGAAGGAACGCTTTTTGGATAATTTTTGATTTTTGGATCTTCATTTTTTGTTGGTCGAGGCTTGGAGTTCCAGGGTCTCAACAAAAAAACGCTCCCCCATTAACCACAAATGGATGTATCGAACCCCTTATTTCAGACATTCAAAATTATTTACGCTTGCCCGTGCGTATTAAAACTCATTGGCGGCATCGGTGGCTCATTCGTTTCGGCAATAGTACCAAATTGATTTTCATAGCGGCTCACATTATCTGCCAATGCTTTTAGCAGACGTTTGGCATGTAATGGGGTTACAATAATTCGGGATTTCACCTTTGCTTTAGGTTGATTTGGCATTAAGCGAATGAAATCAATCACGAATTCGGAAGGCGAATGCGAGATAACAGCCAGATTTGAATACGTACCCTCAGCAACCTGCTCAGGCAATTCAATATTTAATTTTGTTGGTTTCTTATCGTCAGACATGTTCATGTAATTTTTATAGTTATTTCAAAACATCTTAATTTGGGGGGCGAAGATACCGGTATTTTCCTGCTTCCCAAAAGCAGGCTTCATTGATTAGAAACACATCAAACGCCTAAGCAGTTTATTATGGATCTTTTTTTTAAAACGAATAAGGCCCTCTGGGACCAATGGACGCACCTGAACCTGAAAAGTCCGATGTACGATATGGAAACCTGGAAAACGGGACGTAATTCATTAGATGCGATTTCCTTAAATGCTTTACAGGGAGAGATCGACGGTCGAAAAATCCTGCATCTGATGTGTCATTTTGGACAGGACACCTTATCCATGGCCCGGATGGGTGCTACGGTAACCGGGATTGACATTTCTTCCGAAGCTATTAAAACGGCCCGGACTCTGGCCGAAGATATTGGTCTGGCTGATCGGGCTGAATTTATCGAGACAAATATCTATGATCTACCCGATCACCTCGATGAAACCTTTGACCTCGTTTATACCTCCTTTGGTGTACTTGCCTGGTTATCAGACCTGCAGGAATGGGCCAAGATCATAAACCGCTATTTACGTCCGGGTGGCACTTTTTTTATCGCCGAATTCCACCCCTTTCTATATGCCTTTGATTTTGACCAAAAACAACTGGATTTTGAGTATTTCGGAGATGGTGTACCTATTCGTCAAGTTGAAAAAGGCAACTACTCGCAGCGGGAGAATGAAAAAGAATTTGAATTCTATTTTTGGATACACAGTTTGAGTCAGACCCTGCGCCCGCTTCTGGACCAGGGATTTCAGCTCATCGACTTTAACGAGTATAACTTCTCTCCCTACAATTGTTTCCCTAATATGGAGGAGCGAGAAGTAGGTAAATATGTCTTTCAGGCACCCGGGAAAATCCAACACATTCCGCATGTGTTTAGCCTGAAAATGAAAAAATAACAGGCAATTAGTTTTGTCATATTTTTTTTACCGTTTCCATTGGCACCATTTGACATTGGGGTGACAACAAAGGAGCACCTGGCAGCTTATTAGGGGTATAGACTTCTATGTGTTTCTTAACATTGTACTTCATTTAAAATTGCCAAAAAATGAAACAACTCCTTACAACATTTTTATTCTTCAGCCTGCTCCTATCCGGTTTTTCACAAGCCTATGTTGAAGTTGATTATAAAGGTGGTTATACCGGTGGCGTATTCTACCGTCTGACCAATGATTCAAAGATTAACATTCCGAATACAGATTGGGACATTGCCCTGACGGCTTTTGGAACAGAGGATGCCGGTATCCATTTGAATGAAGCTGCCGGACTTTTTGAAGGTGGCATGGCCCTGTATGAAACGAATATCATTGATTTTGATGAGCCACTTGATGTACTCAACACAGAGGACTCCCTCTATAATGACGAATTGAGTTGGCTTTATGGGGCTTTCAACAGCAACCGGGACCTGGGAAACCCCCTCGACTATGGTTGGGGAATTTTCGACCCGGTAAGCAATAAGATAGTCGGCAATAAGGTATTTGTCATACAGCTTAGAAATGGATTATACCGGAAAATAAAGATCGAATCGCTTGATCAAAATATTTACACCATCCGACATGCCAATTTAGATGGATCAGATGAGGTTAACCTGAGTATCGATAAAGCAGACTATAGCGCAGGAGGTCTCATTCTTGTTTCGTTGGAAAGCGAGCAACCGCTGGATGTGCTTACCACACCCTGGGATTTGTTTTTCACCCGATATGTAAGCCCATTGGATCCCGGTACCGGTACACTGGTGGATTACACAGTTACCGGTGTACTTTCCGGACCAGACGTATTAATTGCAGAAGCCAGAGGGATCGATCCGACAACAGTCGAAGAAGCAGATTATGAAAATGACTATGCACCGGAGCTGGATGTCATCGGACATGACTGGAAGGAATTTGATCTGGGTAATGGTGGCTGGGTAATTTATGATGATCTCGCCTATTTTGTCAAAACCCCAACCGGGCAAATCTGGCGAATTGTGTTCATTAATTTTGAAGGATCCTCCACCGGGGTCGTCGTTTTTGAAAAGACCTTTGTCGGCGGACTGAGTTCGATTAGCGACCAGTCGGCGGCCTTCAATAGTTTTGATATCTTTCCAAATCCTGCTACTGACCAGGCGCGGATCATTTACGAATTAAAAGAGTCTGCGGAAGTGCAATTCGGGCTCTATAATATGCAGGGACAGGCATTATGGACCGCAAATGACCAGGCTGGCCCCGGATTAAATGCGCTCGAATTTGCTACATCCGATTACCCGGCAGGCAGTTACCTGTTTGTAATCCGCAGTGGAGAAGAAATCCGGCAGAAATTGCTGCAAATTTTATAAGCACGGCTTTTTAAGCCCTTCGAAGTTTATCAGTTAATTATTTCTTTTTTGGAGCAGCCTTCTTCTTAGGGGCTGCTTTTTTCTTGGCCGCTGCTTTCTTTTTGAAAGCATCCGGAATTTCCAATTCAATCATCTGTTTTACTTCTTCCAGGGTAAACTCTTTGGCGTCTTCTGCGGTCACACGGGAATCACCGACCTTCGGAATTTTTATGCTTTTCTTTTTAAAGCGAATGAATGGTCCCCAGCGGCCGTTTTCGATATCAATGCCCTCCGATTCCCAGCGTTGGATAAAGCGGTTGGCTTCTTTCTCAACTTTGGCAGCGATGAGTTCAAATGATTCATCCAGGGTAATTGTTTCCGGATCGTATTTGCGTGGAATATTGATAAACAGGTTATTCCATTTTAAAAACGGACCAAAACGGCCTTTGCCTTTTTGAATGGGTAAGCCCTTGTACGTTCCGATAGGCGCATCCGCCTTTCGCTTCTCCTGGATGAGTTCCTTGGCGCGGTTCATATTAACCTCTAGTGGATCTTCACCTTTGGGAAGTGAAATGTACATATCTTCTCCCAGGCGGATATATGGACCAAATCGTCCGACACCGACCGTTACAGATTTGTCCTCAAAGGTGCCTAAATCCTTAGGCAGTTGGAATAAATCTATCGCATCATCAAACTCCAGTGATTCCAGGCTTTGACCAGGACGAAGATTGGCATATTTCGGCTTTTCGTCTTCATCCAGTTCTTCCGGCTTACCGATTTGAACAACTGGTCTGCCCAGGCGAGACATCCGAACGAGTAGCGTTCGACCCGATTCGGGATCGATTCCCAGAATTCGTTCTCCGGATGCCCGATCGGCATTTTCAAGCGTTTCTTCGATCGTAGCATGGAAAGGCACATAAAAGTCTGCCAACATCTTAGCCCATTCCTCCCGACCACCGGCAATTTCATCAAATTTCTTTTCGATATCCGCTGTAAAGCCATAATCCATGACTTTCGTAAAATGCTCGGAGAGGAAGTCGCTGACGATCATTCCCATATCCGTAGCCATCAAGTGGTTTTTGATAGCCCCGGTCATTTCTTTCCCTTCTGATTTTTTCACAGAAGCTCCTTGCAGGGTATAGATCTGAAATACTCTTTCTACGCCATCCCGGGTTTCCTTGATTACATATCCCCGACCTTCTTCCATAATTTTACTAATGGTTGGGGCATAGGTGGAAGGACGGCCAATACCGAGTTCTTCCAGCTTTTTAACCAGGCTGGCCTCCGTATAACGGGAGGGTGGACGGGTAAATCGCTCGGTAGCAGTCATCTCAGAAAGTTGCAGATCCTGTCCTTCTTTCAAGGGCGGAAGGATACCTTTTGCTTCTTCTTCATCGTCATCATCCTGTGATTCCAGATATACCTTTAGGAATCCATCAAACTTCAGCACCTCGCCTTCTGCCTGCAAAAAGAGGCCTGGTTTGGTAGAGATTCCAATTTTTACAATTGTTTTTTCCAAAACAGCTTCCGCCATTTGGGAGGCGATGGTCCGTTTCCAGATCAATTCGTACAAACGTTGTTCGTCGCGTGTACCGGGAACCGTTTTTTTGGAAGCGTCTGTCGGACGAATAGCTTCGTGTGCTTCCTGGGTATTGGATTTTTTAGATTTGAACCGCCGGCTTTCCACATAGTTGGCGCCATAGCTGTTTTCAATCTCAATTGCCAGGGCTGCAATAGCTGTTTCGGATAAGTTAATGCTATCCGTACGCATATAAGAGATAAATCCCTGCTCGTAGAGGCGCTGTGCGGCAGACATCGTACGCTTAACGGCAAAACCAAGTTTCCGGCTGGCTTCCTGTTGAAGTGTCGATGTGGTAAAAGGAGGTGCCGGTCGCCGTTTGAGCGGACGGGTATCAATGGAGTTAATATTATAGGAAGCAGGAATACAATCTGTTAAGAATTGTTCGGCTTCTCCGGCCAGATTCAGGCGTTCGGGTAATTCTGCTTTCAGGATTACCGGTCGGCCCTGGCTATTTTCTACTGAAAAAAGCGCCTGGATTTTGAAAAACGGACTGGCTTCAAACTGTTGGATTTCCCGTTCCCGATCAACGATCAATTTTACAGAAACAGATTGAACCCTTCCGG